>JBOHEL010000507.1:0-3788 GCA_050700995.1 Sciscionella sp.
AGGTCGATCTCGGCGCTGATGCCCCAGTCGTGGTCGCCCTCAGGGTCGTCGAAGATCTGCCGGACCAGCCATTTCTCCGGCCGCTCCTCGATCATCAGCAGGTGAGGGCCTCGGGCGTCGGGACCGCTGCAGATCTCGTCGTGCTGGGTGAAGTATTTCTCCATCGCGTCCTGCCACCCAGCCGCCCCGAACTCCTCGTCAAGCTTGCCGAGGTCGAAATACCGGCGCGCCGCTGCCAGTTGCACCCTCCGGAACAGCTCGTTGCGCACCAGCACCCGGAACGCCCGCCGGTTCGCGGTCACCGGCGGCGGTCCCGTATCGGCCACCGGCGCGACCATAACCGCGGCATCCGGATGGCTGAGCCGTTCCCACTCGTCGATCAGGCTGGAGTCGACCTGCCGCACCAGTTCACCGAGCCATTCTGTCAGCTC
The DNA here is from genome assembly GCA_050700995.1 of Sciscionella sp. Taxonomy (GTDB): domain Bacteria; phylum Actinomycetota; class Actinomycetes; order Mycobacteriales; family Pseudonocardiaceae; genus JBOHEL01. The sequence continues at coordinate 432 of JBOHEL010000507.1, forward strand.
CACGAGCGACTCGGTCTTCGCCTCGTCCGGCACGGTCTGCCGTAGCGCTTTGTAGACATCGGCGAGGTAGCGCAGCACCAAACCCTCGGAACGAGAGAGGCCGTAGTAGCCCACGTACTCCACGAAGTTCATCGCGCGCTCGTAGAGGTCACGCACCACCGACTTCGGGGAGAGCCGGTAGTCGTCGACCCACGGTTGGCTCTGCCGGAAGGTGAACAGCGCGCCGAACAACAATTCCGCGAGCGGTTGCGGGTAGGTGACCTCCTCCAGCCGCGCCATTCGCTCCTCATACTCGAGGCCGTCGGCCTTCATCGCGGCGACCGCCTCGCCACGTGCCTTGTCCCGCTGCGCGGCGAGTACCTGCCTCGGATCCTCCACAATGGACTCGATCACCGACACCACGTCTAGCTGGTATTCCGGCGACTCGGCATCCAACAGGTCGATCGCGGCCAGTGCGAACGGCGACAACGGCTGGTTGAGCGCGAAGTCGAACTGCAGGTCCCCCACCAGTCGCACAGTGCGGCCCTGCAAATCCGGCTGCGCCAGCCGCTCAACCACACCAGCGGCCACCAGCCCTCGGTACATCGCGATGGCCCGCAGGATGAGGCGGCGCTGCGTAGGCCGATCGGCATGGTTATCGGTGAGCAGCTTGGCCATCGCGGCGAAAGCGTCGCCGGGACGGTTGATCACGCCGAGCAACATCGCGTGGCTGACCACGAAGCTTGATGTCAGCGGTTCCGGATCGGACTCGATCAGCCGCTGGAATGTCTTCTCACTCCAGGACACGAAGCCTTCTGGCGGCTTCTTGCGCACCACCTTGCGCCGCTTCTTCACATCGTCACCCGCCTTGGCGAGCGCCTTCTCGTTCTCCACCACGTGCTCGGGTGCCTGCACCACGACGCCACCGTCGGCGTCGTACCCCGCGCGCCCGGCGCGACCGGCGATCTGGTGGAACTCGCGCGCCTTGAGGTGACGCATCCGGATTCCGTCGTACTTGGCGAGGGCCGTGAACAACACGGTGCGGATCGGCACGTTGATCCCTACGCCGAGGGTGTCGGTACCGCAGATAATCTTCAGCAGCCCTGCCTGTGCGAGCCGCTCTACAAGCCTGCGGTACTTGGGCAGCATCCCGGCGTGGTGCACACCGATACCGTGGCGCACCAGCCGCGACAGCGTCCTGCCGAAGCCGGCCGCGAACCGGAAGTCGCCGATTTCGGCGGCGATGGCGTCCTTCTCAGCCCGGGTGCACACGTTGATGCTCATCAGCGCGCCCGCTCTCTCTACTGCGGCGGCCTGCGCGAAGTGCACCACGTATATCGGCGCCTGGCCGCCCGCGAGCAGTTCCTCGATGGTCTCCTGCAGCGGAGTCAACGCGTAGCGGTAGTGCAGCGGAACCGGCCGCTGCACAGATGTCACCACCGCGGTCTGCCTGCCGGTGCGCCTGGTGAGGTCGGCCTCGAAGAAGCTGACATCGCCAAGGGTGGCCGACATCAGGACGAATTGTGCCTTCGGCAGCTCAAGCAGCGGCACCTGCCACGCCCAGCCGCGATCCGGCTCGGCGTAGAAGTGGAACTCATCGGCCACCACCTGGCCGACGGCGGCGTCGGCGCCTTCCCGCAGCGCGAGGTTGGCGAGGATCTCGGCGGTGGCGCAGATGATCGGCGCATCCGCGTTGACACTGGAATCACCGGTCATCATCCCGACGTTGTGCGCGCCGAACATGTCGCAGAGCGCGAAGAACTTCTCCGAGACCAGCGCCTTGATCGGCGCGGTGTAGAAGCTGCGCTTTCCTGCTGCCAGCGCCGCGAAGTGTGCGCCAGCCGCCACCAGGCTCTTTCCGGAGCCGGTTGGCGTGGAGAGGATCACGTTGGATCCCGAGACCACCTCGATCAGCGCCTCCTGCTGCGCGGGGTACAGCTCAATGCCCTGATCGGTCGCCCACGCGGAGAAGGCGTCGAACAGGGCGTCGGGATCGGCGTCGGCGGGCAGGCGGTCGGCAAGGTTCGGTGGCGTTGTCATGGCATATCGATCGTGCCCGCTCACCGCACGCCGCCGCACACCGGGTCAGGTCAGGTTGTGGCCGCCGATTACCGTTTGTGAATGTCCGCCCAATTCTCGTCAGCCCAGATGCTGACCGCATATCTCGACAGCCACGGCATCCACCGCCGCCCGCTGCTGACGACGCTGGCGCTGCTCGCTGCGGGTTGGTGCGAGCTGGACGAGTTAGTGCTGACCAGCGCGCTGCCGCGCAGGACAGTGGAGGAATTGCTGACCGCGTGCGCGCCCGACCTGGAATCCGACGGCGGCCGCCATCGCATCCGCCCCTCCGTGGCCGAGCACTACCTGGCAGCGCGGCGACCCTCCGGCGCGGAGCCTGGATTGCTGGAGGCGATTGCCGCCGACATCGCGAGAGCGCCTGCCCCGCTGGCGAAGCTCGATCACGTGCCCGCCACCGCGGCCACCGCGGCACGCCGCGCGCAGTGGCTGGACTCCCGGTACTGGCTGGCAGGCGCCCGACTGCTGCTGCTTGGCGATCACGACCTGACCTCGCTGGCGGTCTGCGCGATCCGACCCGATCTCGACGTCACCGTGGTGGACCTCGACGAGCGCCTGCTCGGCTACATCGACGCGGTGGCGACGGCGCGTGGCTGGCGCATCCGTTGCCTGCACGCCGATCTCCGCTTCGGGCTGCCACCAGCGGCCGCCGACTCCGCCGATCTAGTGTTCACCGACCCGCCGTACACGCCGGACGGGATGGCGCTGTTCGTCTCGCGTGCGGTGGCCTGCCTGCGTACCGCGGTGCAGGGCAGGGTGATCGCCGCCTATGGCTACTCCGCTAGGCAACCAGCACTCGGCCTCGCGGTACAGCAGGCGATGCAGCGCTGCGGCGTGGTGTTCGAGGCGATCCTCCCTGAGTTCCACCGCTATCATGGCGCGCAGGCTATCGGAAGCGCTGCCGACATGTACGTGCTGCAGCCGACCGCGCATGCTCTCAAGATCAATTCCGGTACGCGCATCTACACCCGCGGTTCGTCTTCGGTGGAGTCCCAGGAAACGCAAGGCGCGGCGCTCGACGCCGTGCGGGAGTTCGCGAAGACCGAGACGGTCCGCAGGCCCGGGTGGTCGGCCGCGATCCACGGCGACTCGCTCGCCTTCGACCTCGCGGCGGATCCCGGGCCGTGGCTGGCCAGGATGTTGCTGGCCAGCGACGCGGAGCGGGTCGCACTGCTGGTGGGGAACAATCATCCCGACCTGATCGACGCCAGATCACAACAGGCGTTGTCGCAGCTGCTTGGCGCTAGGTACCGGCTGCGTTTCCACCGCAGCACCCCCGACCGCAAGCACGCTGTCGTGCTG
>JBOHEL010000508.1:0-3781 GCA_050700995.1 Sciscionella sp.
CAACCGCCGTGCTCGACAGCCGGGGAATGTGGCGCCACATTCCCCGGCTGTCGAGCACGGCGGTTGCTCAGATTAGGCCGAGCTGCTTGACGGTGTCGCGCTCCTCGCTCAGTTCGCGCACGGAGGCGTCGATCCGCTGCCGCGCGAAATCGTTGATCTCCAGGCCCCGCACGATCTCGTACCGGCCGTCCTTGGCGGTGACGGGGAAGCCTGAGATGATGCCCTCGGGTACGCCGTAGGAGCCGTCGGAGACCACCCCAGCCGATGTCCAGTCGCCGTCGGGGGTGCCGTGGACCCAGGTGTGAACGTGGTCGACTGCGGCGCTGGCGGCTGAGGCCGCGGATGAGGCGCCGCGTGCCTCGATGATTGCCGCGCCGCGCTTGGCTACGGTGGGGATGAACTGCTCGGCCAGCCAAGCCTCATTGTTGACCGCCTCGGCGGCGTTCTTGCCTGCGACCTCGGCGTGGAAGATATCCGGGTACTGGGTGGCTGAGTGGTTGCCCCAAACGGCGACCCTGACGATGTCGCTCACCGACACGGCCAGTTTCTTGGCGAGCTGGCCGACGGCGCGGTTGTGATCGAGGCGCATCATCGCGGTGAACCGGTCGGCAGGTACATCGGGCGCGTGAGAGCGGGCGATCAGTGCGTTGGTGTTCGCAGGGTTGCCCACGACGAGCACCCTGATGTCCTCGGCAGCAGCGGCGTTGATGGCCTCACCCTGTGGCTTGAAGATGCCACCATTGGCTTCCAGCAGGTCGCCGCGCTCCATGCCCTTGCCGCGCGGGCGGGCGCCGACCAGCAGCGCGATGTTCGCGCCGTCGAAGGCTTTCTTCGCGTCGTCGGTGATCTCGATGCCGGAGACCAGCGGGAACGCGCAGTCGTCGAGTTCCATCGCGGTGCCCTCGGCCGCCTTCACCGCCTGCGGGATCTCCAGCAAACGCAACTCGACCGGGGTATCCGGTCCGAGCAGCTGGCCGGATGCGATGCGGAAGAGCAACGCGTAGCCGATCTGACCGGCTGCGCCGGTGACGGTGACCTTGACGGGCGCCTTTGCCATGAACATCTCCTGATCACTTCGGTGTGCTACGACGCAAGATGGTATCCCTACTGCTCGCGTGGTCAGTCGGGTCATGACGAGACGAACATCGCCGCAGCCGTGTGGAGATCGTCACAGGGGGCAGAATCGTGGGTATGACGAGCACCAGGGCCAGTACCGAACCCTCCGACGGCCGACGCAGTTGGCCGCGATCCTTCGCTGATCGGCTGGCATCCCCATTGCCAGGTCCTCGGCAGATCGCCAAGATCCTCGCGGAAGGCGGATTCCGGGGGGCCGCGGCCGATGGGGATCTAATTCCCTTGGTACGTAACGGTTTTCCCGAGATCGATACCGGGACGACGGCGCTGACCTGGGTCGGTCATGCCAGCTACGTCATCCGGATGGCGGGTCGTTGCGTGCTCGCTGATCCGCTGTGGTCGGCGAAGCTCAACGGTTCGCTGCGCAGGATGACGCCGCCGGGGGTGGCGTGGTCGCAACTGCCACGGATCGATGCCGTGGTCATCAGCCACAATCACTACGACCATCTGGATGCCGCCACCATCGGGCGGTTGCCGCGAGACACTCCTGTGTTCCTGCCGGGTGGTCTCGGAGCCTGGTTCCGGCGCCGAGGCTTCACCAGGGTCGTCGAGCTCGATTGGTGGGAGTCCGCGGAGGTGGGCGGCCTGAGCTTCGACTTCGTGCCCGCACAACACTGGAGCAGGCGCGGACCGTTCGATTCCTGCGCCACGTTGTGGGGCGGTTGGGTGATCACCGGAGGTGATACTCGGGTGTATCACGCCGGGGACAGTGGCTACGGACGTCGCTTCGCTGAAATTGGCCGCCGTTACCCGGGAATCGACGTGGCGATGCTGCCGATCGGGGGGTACGCGCCGCGCTGGTTCATGCGAGCGGTGCACATGGACCCGGAGGAGGCGGTGCGGGCGGGCGAGGATGTCGGCGCACGGCGGTTGGCGAGCATGCACTGGGGGACGTTCACGCTGACCAAGGAGCCGGTCATGGAGCCCCTGCATCGGGTACGCGCGGCGTGGGCCGCTGCGGGGCGCGACCGTGACGACCTGTGGGACCTGGCGATCGGCGAAACCAGAACGCTCCCCGCACCGTGAGTACTTTCGTCGGTTATAGCCGACGAAAGTACTCACGGTTCAGAGGTCCAGGGCGGCGCGGAGGGCTACGTCGAGTTGGTCGAGCGCCGCGGTGTCGAGCGCGCCGGCTTTCTCGCTGAACCAGCCCCGATAGAGGCGCGTGACATATAGGGCGGAGACCCAGGTACTGGTGTCGAGTTGCACGCTGAGGATGTCCTGGGGGTTAGTGCGCACGACGTCGGTACCCAGCACCCATGGGCGGGCGGAGTCGTTGATGCCGTCGGAGGAGACGATCACGACGGTACGTCGGTGGGTGAAGCCCTGCGGGGAGTACCCCCAGACCTCACCCCGCCGCACGGAGGTCGTCCTCGGCGGCGCCACGTTCCGCCTCGTCCGCCGTTGCCATGGCGGATGCGTCCACCTGGGGCGAGCGGCAGCCGTCGCGGACGGCTTCCCGCCGGGCGGCGCGGGAGAGCCATGCTGATACCGATACCCCGTTCGCGCGTGCGGCACGCTCGGCGAACGCCAAGGCCGCAGTGTCAAGGGACAGCGTGACCTTCTTGGTTGCCATACCAATCACCATACCGCCGATAGGACACGTCAACCAGGCCTGGCGCAGCCCCACGGCGTGCCTGCGGGCTGCGGCGGGTGGCGGCCGCTAGCGTCGCGCATCGTGCGTGCACACAGCTACGGCCGCGATGCGTTGGCCCGACAGAAGAAGAAGGCGGTGGCCGAGGTGCCCGCGACAGCGGGCCTGGTCGTGGAGGATCGGGCGTCCGGCTTCTGCGGCGCGGTGATCCGGTACGAGCACGGGGGAGTGGTGTTGGAGGACCGTCGTGGCGCGCAGCGGGTGTTTCCCCTGCGGCCTGCGGCTTTCCTGCTGGAAGGCAAGCCGGTGACGCTGGTACGTCCTGCGGCACCTTCGCCGCCGCCGTGGCAGTCCTCGGCCTCGGGTTCGGTGCGGGTGGCGGGGCTGCGTGCCAGGACCGCACGCGAGGGCCGCATCTGGGTTGAGGGCAAGCATGACGCCGAGATGGTGGAGCGCATCTGGGGTCACGACCTGCGGGTGGAAGGTGTGGTCGTGCAGGAGTTGGACGGCGTCGACATGCTGGCGCAGCGGCTGGTGGAGTTCGGTACCGGGCCGGGACGCAAGATCGGTGTGTTGGTCGATCACCTGGTGCCCGGCAGCAAGGAGTCCCGAATCGTCGATGCGATCGACGACGACTATCTACTGGTGACAGGTCACCCCTACGTGGACATCTGGCAGGCGGTGAAGCCGGAGGTGCTCGGTATCGGAGCGTGGCCGGTGGTGCCGCGCGGGATGCCGTGGAAGGAGGGGGTCTGCGCTGAGCTCGGCTGGGGCGAGCCGTATCAGGGCTGGCACCGGGTGCTCGCGGCGGTGCGTGGCTTCCGCGACGTGGAGACCCCACTGATCGGTGCCGTGGAGCGGCTGATCGATTTCGTGGCCCCCCCAGAAGATCACGCGTAGATCACGGTGATCGTGCCGCCGCGTGCCGGTTGTCGCAATCTGTCACGATGGGGGTGTGGTGGTAGCGCTGATCTGGCTGATCCTCGGCGTGGTCCTGGTGGCTGGAGAGATCCTCTCCGGGGATTTCGTACTGCTGATGCTCGGCATCGGCGG
>JBOHEL010000509.1:0-3781 GCA_050700995.1 Sciscionella sp.
CGCGAGTCATCACCGAAGGCGGGCGAGTCGGCGTGTAAGCCGGATCCTGTCCTCGGCGCGGGCCTTTCGATCCGCGCCGATGGGCGACCATCCATCTCGGCCTGCCGTTGCCAGCAGGCTCTAGCGGCCTACCCGCGAGCTCGGGCGGGCCGCCCTGCCGGACCCGATGGGTCCATCGCTCGCGCAGGCACCGCGCGCGGTGCCCTCTTGGCCTTGCTCCGGGTGGGGTTTACCAAGCCATCCCGGTCACCCGGGATGCTGGTGGTCTCTTACACCACCGTTTCACCCTTACCTGATGATTCAGGCGGTCTGTTCTCTGTGGCACTTTCCCGCGGGTCACCCCGGGTTGCCGTTAACAACCACCCTGCCCTGTGGAGTCCGGACTTTCCTCGATGACCGCTTCCGCGGCCGTCGCGGCCGCCCCGCCGACTCGCCCGCGCCGCAGTGTAGCTGTCCGTGGGCGATCGGGGTCGCTATGGCGGCCGCAATCGTTCACGCGCAGGTGAGCCGTAGTGTGAGCTGGTGGCCCAAGGGCTGGCAGGTGAGATCATCGCGGTCGTTGCGCTGCTCGGCGTGCTGGCGTTCACGTTGTTGAAACCCCGGCGGCTACCGGAAGCGCTGGCGGCGGTACCAGCAGCGGGGCTGATGCTCGCGCTCGGGCTGGTCACACCCACTGCGGCCGGCAGGCGCGCGATGGAGCTGCTTCCCACGCTGGCCTTCCTTGCCGCGATCCTGGTGCTTGCCCATCTGGCCGACCGCGAGGGCGTTTTCAGCTGGCTCGGTTCGCGGCTCGCGAAGGCCGGTGGGGACAATCCTCGGCGGCTGCTGCTGTTCACCTTTGTCGCCGCCTCGGTCACCACGGCGGTCCTCAGCCTGGACGCCACCGTCGTGCTGCTGACCCCGGTGGTGTTCGCGACCGTGGTCGAACTCGCGCTGCCGCCGAAACCGCACGTCTACGCCTGCGCGCACCTCGCGAACTCGGCATCCACGCTGCTGCCGGTCTCCAACCTGACGAACCTGCTCGCCTTCGCGACCACCGGGCTGTCCTTCGCGGCGTTCACCGGCCTGATGGCACTGCCGTGGTTCGTCGCCATCGGCGTTGAGCTGCTGGTTTTCCTGCGCTTCTTCCGAGCCGATCTGGCAGGCAGCGCCTCGGTAGCGCAGCGCCCGCAGGCACGGGCGGCCCCCAAGTTCGCGCTCGCCGTGCTCGCCGCGGTGCTTGCCGGGTTCGCGGTGTGCGCGGCGTTCGATCTGGCCCCCGCATTCGCGGCAGGCGCGGGAGCGGTTGCGCTGGCGACTCGCGGGCTGCTGCGGCGCACCGTCGGTATTCGCACCGTGCTCGCCGAGATCTCCCCTGCCTTCCTGCTGTTTGTGATAGCGCTCGCGATCGTGGTACAGGCGGTAGCAGAGCACGGGCTCGGTGCGCTGCTGGCATCCGTACTGCCGAGGACTGCGACGCTTGCAGCGCTACTGGGAGTGGCCGTGCTCGCCGCGGTGCTGGCCAACCTCGTCAACAACCTGCCCGCCACGCTGGTGCTGCTCGCCGCCCTCGGCCCCCACCCGCATGCTGGCATCGTGCTGGCCATGCTACTTGGCGTGAATCTCGGTCCCAACGCCAGCTACGTCGGCTCCCTGGCCACGCTGCTGTGGCGCCGGGTGGTTGTCGGACGCAGCATCGACACGACGCTGCGCGAGTTCCTGCGGCTCGGCGCTCGGGCCGTGCCATCGTCACTACTGCTCGCGGTGCTGGCGCTCTGGGGTGCGTTGCGGCTGGCCGGGTTGGCAAGATAGCCCGGTGCCCTCCCGCCTACCGCCTCTGTCAACAGATGCCGTCCGGGCGGCGCTGGAGCGACGCTGGGAGCGGTTACTCGACCGCGCAGGCACGAGAACCACGCGGATATTGCTGCTCAGCCGCCGCTCTGTCACGGAGTTCCGTGACGATCGCTGCATCCAGCTCGCGGCATCGATCGCGTTCCACGTGCTGCTGTCGATCTTCCCGCTGGTCATCGTGGTGGTGTCGGTGTTCGGGCTGATCGTCGACGACGCCACCGCGCGCCGCACCGTGCTGAACACCGTTACCACCTACATCCCGCTGGACGACTCAGGGCGGCAGAGCCTGCTGCACCTGCTAACCCAGCTGCAGGGTGGCTCATCAGCGCTGGGCATTCTCGGGCTGGTGGGGGCGGTGATCGCGGCGGGCGGCATGATGGGTTCTGTCCGTAGGGCGCTCACGCTGGCATGGGATGTTTCCGAGCACCGCCCGCTCGTCCGAGGCAAGGCGCTGGACTTGGTACTCGTCGTCGGCGCCGGGATCGTGCTCGGTGCGTCCTTCGCGCTGACCCTCGCGGTGCGGATCGCCAGTCAGGCGGGCCTTACCACGGTGGGATGGCTGGGTTTCCTCGGACCGCTCATCGGCGCGGCGGGGTGGCTGATGGGGTTCCTGATACCGCTGGTGCTCGCTTTCGCGTTGTTCTCGTTCCTGTTCTCGGTGGTGCCCGCGGCGCCGACGCGGTTCGTCGAGGTGTGGCCTGGGGCGCTCGCGGGGGCGGTGCTCTTCCAGATACTCAAGGAGCTCTTCGCGCTCTACGTGACGCATTTCGCGCACTACAACGCCATCTACGGTTCGCTCGGAGCGATCGCGGGCTTCATCTTCTTCGTCTACCTCTCGGCTAATGTCCTGCTGTTCGGTGCCGAAGTCGCATCCGAGTACCCACGGCTACCCGCGACCAAAGCGGGGGTTTGGGGGTCTTGAAGACACCCCAACCCGTTCACCTCAGGTGGGAGGTGTCGTTGAACAGGCGGACCGAGGTGTTGCCGTCCGGGTAGAACTCCACTATCGAGAGCGAGGCGAGATCAAGGTGCAGTCGGAACAACACCGAAGGACCGGCAGCCAGCGCTATCCGCAGCACCGATTTGATGGGCGTGACATGGCTGACCACGACCAGGGTGCCACCCCGGTACCGCTCGACCAGATCGTCCAGCGCCGCACCTACCCTGCGATGCACCTGATCGAAGCTCTCCCCTCCCGGCGTCGCTACCGAAGGATCCGAGAGCCACCTCCGGTGTAGTCGCGGATCCCGCTCGGCTGCCTCGGCGAAAGTCAAGCCCTCCCAGTCACCGAAATCCGTTTCGGTCAGCCCGGCAACGACCCGCACGCCGGTACCGAGGCCGGCGGCGACGGGTTCCGCGGTCCGCACCGCGCGCCCGAGTGGCGACGACACCACGGCGGCCAGGTTGTCCACAGTGGACAACCGATGCGCTGCCGCTCTCGCCTGCCGCAACCCGATCGCGGTCAGCTCTGGGTCCCCGCGCCCGGAATACCGGCGCGCCGCCGAGTAACTGGTCTGCCCGTGCCGCAGCAGCAAGAGCCTGGTCGGCTGGCCGACAGCGCCGTTCCATGCGGTGGGAGGAGCCGCCCGCGGTGATGGGCTCGCCAGGCTCTCGCCGTCGTGGCTGACACTGTCCTGGATCGTGGTCTTCTCCGGCGGACGACCCTCCGCCTGCGCATCCATGGCCTCGTTCGCTAACCGGTCGGCGTGCTTGTTCAATGCCCGCGGTATCCACTCGAACGTCACCGAGGCGAACCCGCCGACCAGCTCGCGAGCCTGTAACGCCAGCGGTTGCAACGTGCTGTTCTTGATCTTCCAGCGGCCAGTCATCTGCTCGACGACCAGCTTGGAATCCATTCGCACGTCGACCGAATCCGCACCGAGATCACGCGCGGCGGAAAGGCCGTCGATCAACCCTGAGTACTCCGCGACATTGTTCGTGGTCCTGCCAA
>JBOHEL010000510.1:0-3781 GCA_050700995.1 Sciscionella sp.
GACCGCGGCAGTCTCCTGCCGGGGATCGGTCGACACGCTCACCAGGGTCCTCCCTCCACACGCACCGCGCGAACCGGTGCCCCGCGATGGTGCCCCGACCCGCCACCGCGACACGCCCCCGATTCCGGTGACCGGGACCACGCCCGCGCGCTCCCGGTCAGCGGGACCTGGCGGGTACTTGGCGGCTGGGGTGGCTAGCGTCGGGTGGCGACGGAACACGCGGTGGATGGCAGGCGGTGGATGAGGAGCATGGCGGTGAGCGAGCAGAACCCGCAGGCGGCGCGGCGACCCGAGGTGCCGGACGTGTTCGCGCCCGCGCAGCTCGGGCCGGTGACGTTGCGTAACAGGATCATCAAGGCGGCGACCTACGAGGGCCTCAGCAGGCGCAGCCTGGTCACCGACGACCTGATCGACTTCCACGTCCGGCACGCCGCGGGTGGCGTCGGCATGACCACGGTGGCGTACTGCGCGGTCGCGCCGGAGGGGCGTACCGACCGGCACCAGGTGCAGTGGACCCCGGAGGCGCTTCCTGGCCTGCGCAAGCTCACCGCCGCCGTGCACGCCGAGGGCGCGGCGGTCTGCGCCCAGATCGGCCACGCCGGTCCGGTCGCCAACCCGAAGAGCAACAAGCTGCCCGCGCTGGCGCCGAGCCGGATCTTCCACAAGACCACCCTGAGCTTCACCCACCGGGCCAGCCTCGACGACCTGCGGCGCATCGTGACAGCGCACGCCGACGCCGCCCGGATGGCGGTCGACGCCGGGTTCGACGCCGTGGAGATCCACCTGGGCCACAACTACCTCGCCAGCGCCTTCCTCAGCCCCAAGTTCAACCATCGCACCGACGGCTACGGCGGCAGCCTCGCCAACCGCGCCAGGCTGTCGCTGGAGATCGTGCGTGCGGTACGCGAGGCGGTCGGCAGCCGCATCGCGGTCACGGCGAAGCTGAACATGGACGACGGGGTGCCCGGCGGGCTGTGGCTCGACGAGGCGATCCCGGTCGCGCAGTGGCTGGAGGCCACCGAGGGGCTCGACGCGCTGGAGCTGACCGCGGGCAGCTCGCTGGCCAACCCGATGTACCTGTTCAAGGGCGACGCTCCGATCCGCGAGTTCGCCGCGGTGATGCCGCAGCCGCTGAAGCTCGGCGTGCAGCTCGTCGGCAGCAGGGTGCTGCGCAGCTACCCCTACCGCGACGCCTACCTGCTTCAGGACGCGCGGCAGGTCCGCGCCGCAGTGAAGCTGCCGATGATCCTGCTCGGCGGCATCACGGACAGGCCGGTGATGGACCAGGCGATGGCCGAGGGCTTCCAGTTCGTCGCGATGGCCCGCGCGCTGCTGCGCGAGCCGGACCTGATCAACCGCATCAAGGCCGACGCCACCACCCGCTCGCTGTGCATCCACTGCAACAAGTGCATGACGCAGATCTACAGCGGTACCCGCTGCGTGCTGGTCGAGCACGAGAGCCCGCGCCGCGGCGCGGAGTGGCAGCGCGGAACGCCGGCCGGGCACGCATGAGCCGGGAGACCATCGCGGACCTGCTGCTGGACCAGGTGGGTGACGTCCGGCCGGGGTTGAAGACCCGGCAGCGGACCTACCGCTGGGACGACGTCGTCACCGAGAGCGCCGCGCGGGCCGAACTGGGCCGCGCACTGCGCACCGAGGGTCCGTTCCACATCGGAGTGCTGCTGGACAACGTGCCGGAGTTCCTGTTCTGGCTGGGTGGCGCGGCACTCGCCGGTGCAACGGTCGTCGGCATCAACCCGACCCGCCGCGGCGCAGCGCTGGAGCAGGAGATCGCCAACACCGACTGCCAGCTGATCGTCACCGACCGCAAGGGACTGTCCCTTCTCGACGGTCTGGACGTCGGCGTCGACCGGGAGCGCTTCCTGCTCGTCGACGGTCCCGGCTACGCGGAGCTGCTCGCCCGCCACACCGCGACCCCGACCCGGGACGGCACGGTCAGCCGGTCAACACGGATGCTGCTGCTGCTCACCTCCGGAACCACCGGCGTGTCGAAGGCGGCGATCTGCTCGCAGGGCAGGCTGGCGGGGCTGGGCTACCAGAACAGCGCCAAGTACGGTGTCGGCCCCGAGGACGTCTGCTACTGCCCGATGCCGCTGTTCCACGGCAACGCGCTGATGGCGCTGTGGGCACCCGCGCTGGCGGCCGGGGCGTGCGTCGCGCTGCCGCCGAAGTTCTCCGCCTCCGGTTTCCTCGACGACGTGCGGTTCTTCGGTGCCACGTTCTTCACCTACGTCGGCAAGGCGATCGGTTACATCCTCGCCCAGCCGGAGAGTCCCGACGACGCCGGCAACCCGCTGACCCACGCGTTCGGTACCGAGGCGTCACCGGAGGACCAGGCGACGTTCCTGCGCCGGTTCGGCTGCAGGCTCTACGAGGGCTACGGTTCCAGCGAGGGCGCGGGGATGCTCGAGCTCGCCGAGAACGCCCCGACCGGCAGCCTCGGCGTACCCGCGAAGGCCAGCGTGAAAATCGTCAACCCGGAGACCCGCACGGTGTGCCCTCCGGCGGTGCTCGACGGGCACGGCCACGTGCGCAACGCCGAGGAGTCGATCGGCGAGATCGTCGACACCGAGGGCGCGGCGAAGTTCGAGGGCTACTACCGCAACGAGGCCGCCAACGCCGAGCGGGTGCGGTACGGCTGGTACTGGACGGGCGATCTCGGCTACGTCGACCGCGAGGGCTACTTCTACTTCGCGGGCCGTTCCGGCGACTGGATCCGGGTCGACGGCGAGAACATCTCCGCGCTGCTGACCGAGCGGGTGCTGCGGCGGCACCAGCAGGTGCTGGCCGCCGCGGTGTTCGCGGTACCGGACCCGCGCTCCGGCGACCAGGTGATGGCCGCGCTGGAGATCCCCGAGGGCACCCCGTTCGACGCGCTACGGCTGCCGGAGTTCCTTGCCGCCCAGGATGACCTTGGCACGAAGGGCGCACCGAGGTTCGTGCGGGTGTCGCACGCGTTGCCGACCACCGGATCGGGCAAGCTGCGCAAGAAGGAGATGCAGTCGCAGGGCTGGCGCACCGAGGACGCGGTCTACCGTTGGGTAGGTCGTGGTGACGTGGCGTACATGCCGATGACCGAGGGCGCAAGGGCCGAGCTGCGCGAGGAGTTCGTCGCGGGTGGGCGGCTGCGCTTCCTGCCCTGAAGGAGGGACGACATGGACGTGCGGGAAACCGCCGCGCAGCAGGAGTTGCGTGCCGAGCTGCGCGAGTACTTCGCGCACCTGCTGCCCGCCGACGAGCGCCGCCGCGCTGGCGAGGAGGGCGTCGGCGGCGAGCGGTTCAGGGCCGTGGTGAAGCGGCTGGGCGCGGACGGCTGGCTCGGCGTCGGCTGGCCCACCGAGTACGGCGGGCAGGGCCGGACGGTCGAGGAGCAGTACGTGTTCTTCGACGAGGTGCAGCGGACGGGACTGCCGTTCCCGTTCGTCACCGTCAACACCGTGGGGCCCGCGCTGATGGGCCACGGCTCCGCCGAGCAGAAGCGGCGATTCCTACCTGGCATGCTGTCCGGCGACATCGTGTTCGCCATCGGCTACACCGAACCCGACGCGGGAACCGACCTCGCCTCGCTGACCACGAGGGCGGTATCCGAGGGCGACGGGTTCGTCGTGGACGGCAGCAAGATCTTCACCAGTGGCGCCAACACCGCGGACTACGTCTGGCTGGCCTGCCGCACCGATCCGGACGCGCCGAAGCACAAGGGAATCTCGATCCTGATCGTGCCCACCGACGATCCCGGGTTCTCATGGAGTCCGATCAGGAC
>JBOHEL010000511.1:0-3772 GCA_050700995.1 Sciscionella sp.
GGCGGGACACGGTGGGCTGGCTGACCCCGAACACGGCCCCGGCGACCTGCTGGGTGAGGTTCTTGCGGATCAGGGACACCACCATCGCCACCGACCGGAACAACCCCAGCGCGTAGGGCCGTCCCGCCGAGGTCAGGTCGCTGGCCAGGATCTCTCCTACCCGCGCGGACAGCTCCGCCAGTTGCCCATCGGTCAGCCCTGTCATAGCCTGGTACCGCAACGGCTCCTCCATGTGATTTCGCAGAATTGGTCTTCCGCGAGAAGCACATACGAGGAGCCGTTGCTTTTCAAGCACGACACGCGCTATTCACCAGAGTGATCACATATTGTTCGCAGTCTTCGCTGTGTCTGGCGATTCAGCCAGAATTAATTACCGACTGACTTGCGAATAAGGCCCCGGGTATTCACCGCGAACGCGTTCGCGCTCATGGGGTTGCGTCAGCTCTATTTCCTGCACTCGACACTACTGCGCACGCTCGTCTACCTGCCGTATGGCCTGGCACTCATCCTCGGCTTCATCGGCGCCAAGCTGGTGCTCGAAGCGCTGCGCGGTAACTCACTGCGGTTCATCAACGGCGGCACGAGCGTGCCTGTCCCGACTCCGAGCACCGGCGTCTCACTCGCCTTCATCGCGGGCGTTCTACTCGTTACGACGGCCCTGAGCATGCTCAAGGCCCGCCATGGCCGCGCGCGCCGAGCCCAACCGGCAGACATCGCGGCCACCAGCAACGATGGGCGCTAGAGCACCCAGTCCACCGCAACGCCGTCGAGTTGGTTCCTACCGCGAGCGGTTCGGTGCCGGAAGGCCATCACGGTGAAGGACGGGGCGCGCCGGAGAAGGGGACCATGCCTGCCAGTTTGCCGCCGTCGATGGGCAGCGTGGTTCCGGTGATAAATGCGGACGCTTGCGAGCAAAGCCAGACGGCCGCGTCGGCGACCTCCGAGGGTTGGCCGATCCGCTTCATCGGCATGGCGCGTGCGGCCAGCTGCTGAGCTGCTTCCCCGGCGTGCCGCAGGTTTTCGGTGAGTATCGGGCCCGGTGCGAGCGCGTTGACCCGGATGCCCGCGTCGGCGTAGTCCAGCGCCGCGGTGCGACTCAGTCCGACCAGCCCGAACTTGGCCGCGACGTAACCCGACTTCCCCGCCACGGCCTGCACCCCCGCGGTGGACGCCATGTTGACGATCGCGCCGCCGCCGCTGTCGAGCATCGCCGGGATCTCGTACTTCATGGCGAGAAAGACACCACGCAGGCCCACCGCACACGCGCTGTCGAAGTCGGCGATGTCTGTCTCGGCCAGCGGTGTCGGCCGACCTCCACTGTTGGCGGCGTTGTTCACCGCGACGTCGAGCCTGCCGTAGCGGCTTACCGTGTGCCCGACGAGCGCTCGAACGGCGGCTGGATCGGTGACATCGGTCGGCACCGCGAGCGCCTGCCCGCCGCCTGCTACCAGCTCATCTGCCAGTGTGGCAAGTGCTTGCTTGTCGCGGGCGGCGAGCACGACGCTCGCCCCCGCGGTGCTCAGTGCGAGGGCGGTGGCTGCGCCGATGCCGCGGCTGGCGCCGGTCACGATGGCGACGCGGCCGGAGAGCGGCGGAGTATTCGCGGTCATGACGTCTCCTAATGGGTCGTATCGGCCAAGCGGTATTCCCGGACGCTCGCCGTGACATTCGTGCGGTGGGGTCGGGTCTGTGGCAGCAGCACACTGGCGGCAATCAGCCAGATCAGCCCGCCGAAGCGCCCGATCGGCAGCAGCGGGTAGAGCGCGGGAGCCAGCAGCGAGAGCGTGGCGAGCATCCCGAGTGCCGCGATGACCAAACCTGTCCAAGCGACCCAGCGTGGCATCAGGCGCAGGATCAGCACTGGCACCGCGACGCCTGCGAGCAGCAGTGCGAACGGCACCACGAACCCTGGCCCGCCGGTGGCGAAACCGAGCGTGGTCAACGCGCGGGCAAGCCCTGGCGCGGAGGGGTCGGCGCTCTGCGCTGCCGTCCACGTCAGCAGGCCACTGAGCGCCAGCGATGCGGACGCCAGCATCCCCCCTGCGAAGGCCATCGCGGTGCCGGGCGCGGTGATCCCGAGACGCCGCAGTCGGCGGTATGCGGTCGCGGCCCAGATGGCCAGCGGTATCGCCGAGCCGAACACCACGGTGCCCGCCACGGTCAGCACGGCGTTGTGGCCAAGGTCGTAAGCCAACACGACGGCGGCGGCAGTGCCGGGCCGAGGGCCTGCTGCGCCGAGTACCAGCGACGCCACGGTGAGCACGGCGAATGCGAGCGCGGGAGCGAGCAACGGTGGCCCGCCTTGCGGAACATGCCTCCTGGCGGGCGACGGAGCGGGACTTGCGGGTGTGGTGGTCATCGGTACCTCCAGTAGCTCAGGTCATTCTTATACATAATCATTATCCTTCAGTAACGATTAGTCAAGTGCCATCACCGAAGCGATGCACGGAGGGAGCACACTGGTCTGGTATGCTTATACTTTGTAATCGTTTCATCGTGCTATCGTGTACGCCGTGGCGCGAAAACCGGGGAACAGCAAGCCAGAGCAGGGCTCGGGTAGCAGTGCCTTCCTGCTCGCTCAGGTCGGTGCGCATGCCGCGAGCCGGTTCGCCGAACGCCTGGCCGAGCTGGACCTGACACCGCCGCAGGCCGGGCTCCTTCGTGCCATCGCTGTCGAACCGGGCCGCAGCCAGCAGGCTCTCGCCAAGCAGCTGGGTACACCACCGCCCCGGCTGGTGGCACTGGTCGACGGTTTAGAGCGGCGTGGCGTCGTCCAGCGCCGCCGCAACCCCGACGACCGGCGACTGCATGCGATCCACCTCACCGAAGCGGGCGGAAAGCTGCTTAGCCAGCTCGGCAGGATCGCCATCACCCACGGCCAGGACATCACGACAGCGCTGGATGACACCGAACGCCGGCAACTGCATCGCCTGCTGGCACGCATCGCGGAACAGCAAGAACTCGTCGCGGGGGTTCACCCCGGATACCGGACTCTCGGAGAGGCATCCGCCCGAGCGCGCAAACCGACCTGCTAGGGCGAGGACAACCCGCTCGGGAACCACAACACCGCACCCGATCTCGATGCTTCGTCGTCGGCCCCTTGACTGCAAAGTCACCAAGTGATTTAGTCACTTATCACCATTGAGACGGGAGCGGGGATATGGCGCGAGGCGTTTCCGGCGCGAACGAGCAGCGGACCGAGCGGACGCCGCACGCGGTCGCCAACCCGCCTGCCAGCCTGTCCGAGCGGCTGGCGGCGGGCCTGCTCGACCTGATCACCGACCAGCGTCTCAAACCCGATGACCAGCTCCCGACGGTGCGTGAACTGGCAAGCCGCTTTTCCGTGACGTCACCGACGATGCGGGAAGCGTTGCGGCGGTTACAGGCGACCGACGCGGTGCAGTTGCGCCACGGTTCCGGGGTTTACGTCGGTCGGGGGATCTTCCGCACGCTGATGCCGAACCCGAACTCCGCGCCGATGACAGGCGAGCTGGTACTGCAACTCGTGCAGGCGAGGCTCGCCATCGAGCCGGGAATCGCTGCCCTCTCGGCGTTACAACGCACCGACCATGACCTTGAGCAACTCGAGCTCGCGCTGGACACCGCCCGCCGCGACCCCGTCGACACCCGCCCGCACCTGAACTTTCATCGCGAACTCGCCATGGCCTCCGGCAACCGTGTGCTGCACGAAGTGGTCGACTCGCTGCTGTCGGTCCGCGGCCGCGAGCAGCGGATGCTGCGCCTGCTCATCGACGACCGCACACGCGACTAC
>JBOHEL010000512.1:0-3740 GCA_050700995.1 Sciscionella sp.
GTCCACCGCTGCTCCAACAGTTGCCGCAGGTCACGGCTCTCCCAACCGCAGCCGTTGAAGGCGACCTGGCAGCGGGGATGGAACGAGCACCCGAGCGGAGGCGACACCGCGTCCGGAATCTCGCCACGGGGCAGATCGCGCGGCACCGCTTTGCGGGGGTCGGGCTCCGGGATCGCCCGCAGCAGCGATTTGGTGTACGGATGCTTGGGGTCGGCGTAAATCTGTTCCGCGGGCCCGATCTCCACGATCCGGCCGAGATACATGATCGCGATTCGGTCGCAGAAGAACTTCGCGGTCGCCAGGTCGTGGGTGATGTAGAGATAGGTGAGATCCAGGTCGTTCTTCAACCCGATCATCAGTTCGAGGATCTTCGAGCGCACGCTCATATCGAGCATCGACACCGGCTCGTCGGCGACCAGCAGTTCCGGCCCGAGAATGATAGCCCTGGCGATCACCGCGCGCTGCTTCTGCCCGCCAGAGAGATCGGAAGGGTACTTGGTGAGGAACCTGTCGGCAGGCGCGAGCCCGACCCGCTCGAACGCCTCACGCACCCGAGCATCGATCGCTTCCGGCCCCGACGCCATGCCGTGGATCTTCAGCGGATGTCCGACCGCGGTCCCGATATCCATCGAAGGGTTCAGCGCGGCGTGCGGGTCCTGAAATATCATCTGCATGCGTTTGCGCAACGGGCGGAAGTCGCCTTCGGAGAGCCCGGAGATCTCCCGCCCTTCCAGCTTGACGCTGCCGCCGGTGGGCGCGACCAGCCGCAACAGTGCCCTACCGAGGGTGGTCTTGCCGCTGCCGGACTCGCCGACGAGCCCGAGCACTTCACCGGGCCGCAGCGCGAAGCTCACCCCGTCGACGGCTTTCACGGAGCCCTCCTCCTGCCCGAGCATCCGCGAGAAGAAGCCGCCACGTAATGCGAAGTGGACCTGCAGATCATTGACATCGAGCAGCGGTGCCACCTCGGGCGCGGCTGCCGCGCTGGTGTTCGACTCAGGCTTCGTCGGCAACGCCGATCTCCTCCTTCTCCAGCGGGCTGCGCTCGGCTTCGGTGATGTCATCGCCAGGGCCGTGCAACCAGCAGGCGACCGTCTGCCCTCCGTTCGCCGTGATGTCGACCGGTTCCCGCGTCTGGCAGATCTGCATGGCATCCGGGCAGCGCGGGTGGAAGCGGCACGCGGGCGGCGGGTTTCCCAGGTCGGGCGGGGCGCCGGGGATGTAGCGCAGCGCCGTGGTCGACAGCGAGATGGTGGAGCCGAGCAGTTCCCTGGTGTACGGGTGCGCGGGTTCGGAGAACACCTCCCTGGCGTCACCGATCTCGGCTATCTTCCCCGCGTACATCACCGCGACCCTGTCACATGCCTCGGCCACGATCCCCAGGTTGTGGGTGATCAGCAGCAGCGAGGTGTCGAAGTTCCGTTTCAGGTCGGCGAGGATGCCGAGGATCTGTGCCTCGACCAGCACATCCAGCGCGGTTGTCGGCTCGTCGGCGACGATGAACTTCGGTTCCAGCACCAGGGCCAGTGCGATCATGATCCGCTGCCGCATGCCGCCGGAGAACTCGTGCGGGTATTCAGCGAACCGGGTCGGCGGGATACCCATGGCGGCCAGGGTTTCCAGCGAGCGCCTGCGCATCTGGGCCTTCGACATGGTGCGACGCTCATGGGTGCGCAGCGCTTCGAAAAAGTGATCCGACACCCGCATCAGCGGGTTCAGCCTTGTCATCGGCTCCTGGAAGATCAGCCCCAACTCGGGGCCGCGCAAATCGCGCATCTCCCGTGCCGAGCGGTCGAGCAGGTTGCCGCCGTCGAAGGTAACCTCGCCGCCAGCCTTCGCGCCAGGTGGGAGCAGCCCGAGGACCCCCCGGCCGAGTGTGGACTTGCCGCAGCCCGACTCGCCGACCAGCCCGAGCACCTCGCCGGGCCGGATGTCGAAGCTGACACCGTCGACAGCACGAACCGCACCTCGCTCGGTGCCGTAGTACACGCGCAGGTCGTGCACCGAGATCACCGGCTCCGGGCCAGCGGTGTCCTTGGGTGTCGCGGCCGGCCTCGGTTTCGGGGTAGGCAGCACGACCTTGGTGAAATGCCTGCGCCGCAGCACCGGGTTGATGACGTCGTTGAGGCCCTCACCGGTCAGGGTGAGACCGGTGACCAGCAGCACGATCGCCAAACCTGGGAACACCGCGGTCCACCAGATACCCGCTCCGACGTCAGAGATCGCGCGCTGCACGTCGTAGCCCCACTCCGCGGCCACTGTCGGCTGGATGCCGTAGCCGAGGAATCCGAGCCCTGCCAGCGTGAGTATGGCGTCCGCGGCGTTGATCGTGGCGATCACCGGCACGGTCTGGATGACGTTGGCGAACACGTAGCGCATCACGATGACCGGCCCCGTGGCGCCAAGTGCGCGCGCAGCCTCCACATAGGACTCCTCGCGTACCTGCAGCACACTGCCGCGCACCACCCGGAAGTACTGCGGGATGTAGACCACTGTGATCGCGACGGCCGCCGTCACCACGCCGCCACCGAGCGGGCTGCCGGAGAGCAGGAAGGAAATCACGATCGCCAGCAGCAGGTAGGGGAACGCGAACAGCGCATCCATGATCAGCACCAGCACCCGGTCGACCGCACCACCACGCCAGCCGGAGATCAAGCCGAGCGGCACGCCGACGCACAGCGAGAAGATGACGGCGAGGATCACCACCTCGATCGCGGTGCGGGCACCGTAGACGACGCGGGCGAACACGTCGGTCTGATAAACGTTGGTGCCGAACCAGTGCGTTGAGGATGGCGGCAGCAGCTTGGCGAACGGCTGTCCCGACGCGCTCTGGTATTCGGCGAAGCCGTAGGGCGAAATCAGCGGCGCGAAGATCGCCAGCACCACGAACAGCGTGACCAAGCCGATACCGGTCCACAGCAGCCACTTCGGCAGGCCGCGGGCGGCGCGTACCGGTGCCGCGATCCGAGCAAGGCCCGCCAGCGGGCCACGACGGATCTTCGGTGCGATGAACTGCCCTTCTTGGGCTATACCTGTTGTCATGAGTACCGCACCCTCGGGTCGACCCAGACGTTGACGAAGTCAATCACGAGGCTGACCACCACCACGGCCAGCGCGAAGATGGTGATGATTCCCTGCACGGCGGTGTAATCCCTGTTGTTGAGGTAGTCGATCAGCGCGTGGCCGATACCCGGCCAGTTGAAGGTTTCCTCCGTCAGCACCGAACCGGAGAGCAGCAGCGCGGCTTGCAGGCCCATGACGGTGATCACCGGGACCAGTGCGTTGCGGAACGCGTGCCGGAACACCACCCTTGGCTCGTGCACACCCCGCGCCCGTGCGGCCTCGATGTAGTCGTTGCGCAGTGTCTGGATCACATTGACGCGTACCAGCCTGATAAAGATCCCGGCGATCAGCAACCCGAGAGTGACCGCGGGCAGCAGCAGGTGCCGGAGGGTGTCCAGCAGCGCCGAGGGGTCGCCGTCGATGATCGAGTCGAGCACCAGCATGTTGCTGTGGGTGGTGAGGAACGCCTGGGTTTCCGGGCTGGCCTGGCCCGAGCTGGGTAACCACCCCAGGTACTTGCCGAAGACCAGTTGTGCCAGCAGACCGGTGAGGAACACCGGAGCCGCGTAGACGACGATGCCGAAGAGTCTACCGAACACGTCGAACCAGCTGTCCCGCAGCCTGCCTGCTACCAGGCCGACTGCCAGGCCCACGATGACCGCCACGATCAGCGCGGC
>JBOHEL010000513.1:0-3704 GCA_050700995.1 Sciscionella sp.
CAAGAGTTTCACACACAAGGTCATTCGATAACCACAAACACTCAAATCACAGAACCCCAATATCCACCGCTAATTGCCGCCGCTTAAAGCCCGAAAGTCGAGGTAGTTACGTCGTGGCATGGTTCTATTTGGTTCCAATCGAGCTGCGGGTGACGATGGAAATCGGTCCGTCGAGGGCACGGTCCGCGACCGTCGAGAGCCCGATCCGGGCCCTGCGGTACTAATACGGTACCAATTTGAGCGGACGTGAGCAAATCTGAACCGACAAAAACCCTTATTTCATAGGGCTTTGTGGCTGAGCGCCCCCATACCAATCCGGCTGGGGGCCGGGCGGTCGCAGGTTCAAATCCTGTCTCCCCGACCATTTTCTTGAAGGACGAACCGCCCCGGTCCCTGGTAAGGGGGCCGGGGTTTTGGCGTCCAGGAGTCGTGCTGAGCGAGTGCGCCGACTGATCGAGGTGCTGATGAGCGCTCGGTGAGCGATTTCACTCCTCATACGAGATGAGCTGTTCATGTAGAGCGTCGACGGGCCGTGCGGGGAGCCACGGAGCGATGCGTGGCTCCCCTGGCCAGTAGGTTCAGATCACCAGTCCGGTCATTTGGGTGGCTCGGATGCCGGCGCGGCTGGCGAAGACAAAGCCGTCGCTGGTGCGGTGGATCAGGCCGGCGCGGTGCAGGCCGTTGACTGCGTCGCTGACGTCGATGGGTTCTTCCAGCTCGCGGCCGAGGTCAGGTATCGACCAGAGCGGCTGGTGCTCGCTGGGGTCGACGAGGAGGTAGAGCAGGTCGCGTTCGACGCGGCTGGCTTCGGTGGCTGGGGCGGTAGTCTGCTCGTCAGGCATGGGAGATCATTCCTCTCGTGTCCGGGCTCCGGCATGGGCTGTAATCCCGTGTCGGGGCCGCTTGGCGTATGGAGCCGCTCAGGCTATGGACGCCCCTGCTGATCGGTCAAGCTGTGGCAGGGGCAGGCAGCTACAGAGCGGGGCGAGCAGGCGAGCAGCTATGCCGTGGATGAGGTCGCTGCAATAGCGGGGTCGGTGGAGCCCTCCCGCTCTATCTGCTCGGCCTGGGCGATCAGCTGGGAGGTGTCCAGGCCAAGGGAGGTGGCCAGGCGGCGCAGGCTGGCGTAGCTGGGGTTGCGCTTGCCGGTCTCGACGTTGGAGATGTAGCGCTGGTGGATGCCGGAGTCGATCGCCAGTTGCTCTTGGGTCAGGCCAAGCTGTTTGCGGCGGGCAGCGACAGCCAGGCCGAGGGCTGCTTGGAAGGCCGGGGAGGCAGACATATGCCCAGCCTTCCCGGCCGCCCGGCCCGGCACAATGACATCCGAGTAGACCCCTTGCTATGGTCCCCCGCCTATGACATTCCAGTAGAGCGCGGTGGCCCGATGGGCAGAAGGCCACACACCCCAGGAGGAGAACGTATGACCCGATATCTGTCCGTCCTTGCCGGCCTGCTCGTCCTCTTGGCCGCTCCCACTGCGAGCCTGGCCAGTGGCGGTGACTCGATCGCGGACGCCCCGACGCTGGTCTATGGGCAGGTAACGGCCGGCGGCGGCCTGCGGGAGGAGTTCTGGCGGATGCAGCTCTACGAAAGCGATCGTGTGACCTTCACTGCCGACTTGGGCGTTGAAGGCCAGATCCTCGGCGGCACCCAGGAGTACGGCTTCACGCTCTACGCCCCAAGCGTCACCGACTACAACATCCGCAGCGCCAGTGCTGCCACCGAGGCAGCACCGATCGGGGGCAAGAACGAATTCGTCCTGAAGTCGCCGTTCTCGGGCCTTGGAACGCTCGACGTGTGTCAGGGCAACCTTGAAGCCGACAATTCCTGCGGGGAGTGGTGGGATCTCGACCCCGAAGCTCTGCCCTACTCGTTCACCGCCACCATCAGTCACGCCACCACCCTCACGGTATCCACCCCCAGCCTCGCCCGCCGTGGTTCGCGGGTGACCGTCCGTGCCCGCGTCCAATCACCGGCAGGTACGCCCGAAGGCGCCTGTCTCATCCACGGAGCCGAGGCACCCCTTGACGACGGGCAATGCGCCAAGCGCATACGGCTCGGCCGTGGCAGCCGCCAGACCGTCCGGGTGGCCTTCGTCCCCAACCAAGGCTGGCAGGGCGCTAGCGCCCATCGGACGATCCTCCTCGCCCGATGAGACGACGAGCACCCAGTGGGTCACTAGCCCTCGGGATGGGCTGCCTGCTGTTGGCGGGCTGTGGCGACAGTCATCGGTTACCAGCCGTCGGCGTCATGGCCCCGACTGCCAAGCATCCGTCCGGGCAGCTATCGACTGCGAAGCCGGCCGGGGCAACCTGGCTAGATTACTTTGCAGCACGCCTACACCACCAGTGCGTCGAGGGCAGTGCCGGTAAGCCCGAAGAACCGTTAGTCACCCAGACGGTTACGGCGATACGGCGCCGTGGGAGTACCACCATTCTCAGCCTTCGTGACGCCTACGAACAGCCGGGCGACCCCCAGGCCACCGCTGTCGCGAATTACACCTACACGTTCCCACCCAACGGCACAGTAGAGGCCCTTCCGGGCAGCGACACCAACGGAGTGGTCACGATGAACTATCAGTCTGCGGTGGTCTATCCACCGTTGTCGGTGTTGCGATCCGGCGGCTCGCTGACCACCGTTCAACATGCGACGTGGAGTACGACCGACGCTCAAGCGCGGGCACAGCTTGAACAGGAGCTCCTGGCTGGTGAAACGACCGCCAAGGTCAACCTTACGTATCGAGTCTCCGCTGCACGAGCACCCCAGCAGCTCGTGACTCCTGCCGGTACCTTCAGGCATCTCCTCGGCATACGCGTCAAGCTCGTCTCGATGCACCTGCTAAACGCACGGCCCCAATACCTGCATCAGATACAACGCTTGTCGGCCATATTCGGTCATCCAGACGTCATCTATTTCGCACGCGGCCTCGGCGTGGTAGGCGGATACGGAGACTCGCTCCTTGGAGATTCATCAACGCTTGTGACCGCGCTGCGCTGCACCGGATAATTAAAAGGAGCTAACCTGTGCATTACCAAGTCCTCTACATTCGAGTCGGTGGAGTCGCAATCCTGGCTGCGCGGCCTGCGAGAAGCAGTGCCTTGGAACGCAACATCTTGCACTAATATAACGATCAGTCGAACTAAGAAGATAGGACAACACCATCAAGGGAGTTATCATGGGTAGAGAGATAAAGGTGATGTGCCCACGCTGCAAGCACTCGTGGTGGGCCGACAAGTTTGTGGCGATCATTTGTCCCAAGTGTGGCGAGATCGTCAAGGAGTGAGTCACACTTATCTAATGACGGCTAGGGTACGCTTGAGTCCTATGTCCAGCGCAGAGCGTTCTCGGAAATCAAACAGAGGTCGTCACGGCGAGTTTCGATATCTAGATGCACTGGGCCTATGGGACCAGTCGTGATGAATGGCAAGCGGACGCGCGCTGAACATGCTGTTAGTAGGGTAGGCACTGTCTCCTTAACGGCCTCCGTGATCCTCGCTCGCGCCATCGGGCCGCGGGAGGTATCAAGGCCGTTATCGTCTCGCGCATAAGCGATAAGTCGATCTACTACCAGTCGCACTGCACGATCGGATCAACCATGAGTCCGCCCGACTTTGCCACTGTCCTTTCATTCATGCTTAACTCGACTTTCGGGCTTTAAGCGGCGGCAATTAGCGGTGGATATTGGGGTTCTGTGATTTGAGTGC
>JBOHEL010000514.1:0-3690 GCA_050700995.1 Sciscionella sp.
CTCCTCGAGGATGAACCCGCATGACAGGTACAACGGCCGCGCGCCGGATACCGCGAGGTCGTTGACGGTGCCGTTCACGGCGAGGTCGCCGATGTTCCCCCCAGGGAAGAACAGCGGCGACACCACGAAGGAGTCCGTTGTCATCGCGATCCGGGCGCCGTTGACGGTGAGCGCGGCGGCATCGCCGAGCGGTTCGAGCAATGGGTTGCGGAACGCGTCGAGGAAGATCGCATCGACCAGTGTCTGAGTGGCCTTGCCGCCTGCGCCGTGCGCTGAGGTGATCCGAGGTTCCTTCACCTTCGGCTTGCGACGGCGCGCCTTGTCAATCCGTTCCAGCACCTGCTGTTCCCGCTCGGCCCGGCTCCTCGGCTTCCTCCCGTGCTCGGCGCGATGCTCGGCCATCGCCCGCTCCGCCCAAGGCGCGACCCGCTCGCTCGCGCGGGATCGATCGGCGTCGCCGGCTACCTCCACGGCGGGCTGCTCAGGCTTGCTCATCCAGTTGCCTCCTTCACCCGCTCGCGGCTGAACCTGCCGAAGTTGTAATAGGCGGCGCACGCTCCTTCCGGGGAGACCATGCAGGTACCGATCGGCGTTTCCGGGGTGCACGCGGTGCCGAACACCTTGCACTCCCACGGCTTCAGCACGCCCTTGAGTACCTCGCCGCACTGGCAGGCCTTCGGGTCAGCGACCCGCACTCCTGGCACCGAGAAGATCCGCTCCGCATCGAACTGGGCGTAGGCGTCCTTCACCCGCATCGCCGAATGCGAGATGAATCCGAGGCCGCGCCACTCGAAATAGGGTCGCAGCTGCATGGTCTCGGCGATCGCTTTCAGCGCCACCATGTTGCCCATCCACGGCACCACCCGGCTGTACTGGTTCTCCACCTCGCTGCGGCCCTCGTGCAGCTGAACCAGCAGCATGTATATCGATTGCAGGATGTCCAGCGGCTCGAAGCCCGCGACCACGATCGGCTTCCGATAATCCCGCGCGATGAACTCGTATGGACGGCAGCCGATGACCGTAGACACGTGGCCAGGTCCGAGGAACCCGTCCAACCGCAGATCCGGGGACTCCAAGATCGCCTTGATCGCCGGGATGATCGTCACGTGGTTACAGAAGATCGAGAAGTTCTCGATGCCCTCCGCCTCGGCCCTGAGCAACGTCATCGCGGTCGAAGGCGCCGTCGTCTCGAAGCCGATCGCCATGAACACCACGTGCTTGTCCGGGTTCTGGCGCGCGATTTTCAGCGAGTCCAGCGGCGAGTACACCATCCGGATATTGGTGCCCTCGGCATTGGAGTCGAAGAACGAGCCTCCGCTGCCGGGCACGCGCATCATGTCACCGAACGAGGTCATGATCACGTCCGGCTGCCTCGCGATGTGGATCGAGTCGTCGATGCGGCCCATGGGTATGACGCAGACCGGGCAGCCTGGGCCGTGTACCAACTCCACGTTCTCTGGGAGGTAATCCTCCAAACCGTGCTTGTAGATGGTATGCGTATGCCCGCCGCACACCTCCATGAACTTGTAGTGGCGACCGGGTTCGCACAGCCCGGCGATCTTCGACGCCAGGGCGCGTGCCTGATCGGCGTCGCGGAACTCATCGACGAATCGCATGGACTGATCACCTATTCAATCATTGATGCACGGAGTGCGTTCATCTCGTCTTCGTAGGCTTTCCCGATACTCTCCAGGAAGTCCGTGGCCGCTTTCGCCTCGACCTCGTCGATCTTGGACAGCGCGAACCCGACGTGAATGAGAACCCACTCACCCGGTTTGGGGGGCTCGTCCTCCAGCAGCCCGATATTGATCGCGCGCCGCACCCCGCTGACGTTCACCTTGGCAAGGTCGGGGCGGTCCTCGAGTATCTCGACAACCTCACCCGGAATACCCAGGCACATTTCGTTCACCTGCTCTCGCGCCGAAGCCGGCCCGCCCGCGTGGGCGCGCAGGGATCACATCCTGCTCATTTCGATGTATTTCTTGACATCCGGCGCGACCAGCTTCGCGACGAACACACCCAGCCCGACCAGGCTGAGCAGCATAACGAGGCGTTTCACACTCTCATCTCCTTCCTGTGGCGGTGCGGGTCGCGCGCGACGCCGTGGCGACCCCGCAGCTCTCCTCGGCGAGCTCGCTAACCAGTTCGACCGCCTTGTCCAAAGCCGCCGACACCGCAACGCTCAGCCCGATGCCGTCCTCGACGGATTCTGGTTCGCACCCCACGACAAGGACCCGCCCTGCCTCACCGCCGAGCATGTCCAGCAGTCCCAGCACGGCAGCTGGCTGCATACCGTGGGCATCCAGCTGCCCGCCGGGGGAACCGAACTGGTCGCGACCGACCTGAAGTACGAACAGGGTCCCCGGCTCCTCGTTCCGGCAGAGCGCGTCGACCATGATCACCGTGTCGAAACCGTCGGTCAGGTCGTAGGCCAGGTGCATCCCGCTGATCCCGTAATCCGCTACCTGAACGCCGTCAGGCAACTCGACGTAGGAAAGCCTGCGGGCCACCTCGACCCCGAAGCCGTCGTCGCCGAGAAAGATGTTTCCGATGCCGGCAACCAGCACTCGCGGTGTCATGTCCCGGCTCCCTCGGCGTCATCGATCGGCTCGACTTCGTCGGTGGAGAAGTAGCGGTACCGGCCATGTGCTGCCTGCAATTCGCCCGCGGGGTCGTCGTCAAGCACAACGGCGAGGTAGCGCTCATCCTCCACGTCCAGGAATACCGCCTGCACGGTGGCGCTCCGCCCGGTGAGGAACATGTCCTGCGCGTCGGTGCCTCGCAGGCCTGGCCGCAGCACGACGCGGCTGCCCTTCGCCACATCGTGGCGCCCGATGCGCACGCTGTCGGTCTCGGGATCGACCGAGTCGTCAGCGCCGGGATCCCACCACGGCCGGTCGGGCTGCGCGGTGATGTCCTCCACCGGGTCCGGTTCCCGCGCCACCGGCCGAAACTGGCGCACCGCACCGTGCAGGCGCTCCATCAGTTCCGGCGGCAGGTCCTCCACCCGGTCGACGATCTCCCTGGCACGATCATCGGTGGCGCGCGCCTGCCGCTTCTCCTCGTCGGTCAGTGTCAGCGTGCGCAGCGCCAGCAGTTCGTCGATCTCGCAGGAGTCGTAGAAGGTGCCCGCGCTCTCCGGTGCGATCTCGGGATAGTCGTACAGGATGATCGGCGAGGACAGCACGGTATCCCGATCACCGTCGTGCCCGATCAGCACCGGCCAGGTGTGCTCGTTCGCACAGTCGGACACGTAGCCTGCCGCCCACTCCGGTGGCTCCAGCAGTGAGATGAACCGTCCTGATGTCGCGGCGACGGCGGTGTGCGCCGCCACCATGGCATAGCGCAGCGCGCTTTCCCTGCGCGCGTCACCGCACTGCCAGCCGGACACGTTGCGCAGCACAGCCCCCACCCGGAGCACCCCGTACGGGCCTGGCAGACGTTCGACGGATAGCCGCAAGGTGCCCTCGACCGGCCAGCACTCGCGCACGATCCTGCCTTGCCCCTGGGCTAGGACCTCATGATCTCGCCCAGCGGGAAACGTGATCGGAACCTCGCGGTCGGCGTCGAGCAACTCGGCGACGGTCACCACGAGGTCGGCCGAGCGCTCGACGGCCTCATCCCACGGCAGGTACTCGCGCTCACCGACGCGCAGCGAATCGACCCGCCGGAACTCACCGCCGGGCGCTG
>JBOHEL010000515.1:0-3685 GCA_050700995.1 Sciscionella sp.
CGCAGCCAGCGGGCACGCCGGTTCGACGCCCACGCCAGGTAGCGCAGCGCGTGTGTGTCGCGGTCGAAGCGGATCGAGCAGCCACCGCCGACGACGTTCGGGTCGGCGAGTGTCGTTCGCAGTTGGGTGAGGGCCTCCGGTGCGGGGCGGGAGTCGGCGTGCACGAACCACACCACCTCCCCCGCAGGTAGCGGCGGCACCGGCGTTGAGCTGCCGCGCCCGGCCACGCGGGCTGCTGATCACCCTGGGCAGTGGTGCGGCCGGCTCGACGGTGCCGTCGGCACTGCCGCCGTCGACCACCACCAGCTCGCAGGACGGGAAGTCGGTGCGCAGCCCGCGCAGGGTGGCCGCGAGGGTGCGCGCCTCGTTGTACACCGGCACCACAATCGACACCCTCACCCGCAGGTCCCTGCTTGTAGCAGCTCGGCGATATCCGTAGGGAGTAACGGGTCTCCCAACAGTGCTCGGGCATCGGTTGGGGTGTCCAGGTCACGCAGCGCGGGCAGCAGGCTGACATCGAGTCCGGCGCGGGCGGCGGCGGCCAGGCTGGCGGCCAGTACCGTCTGGCCGCCCCACAGGTGCGGGGGCAGTGCGAACAGGTCCGGGAGCTGGCGTGTCAGGCCTACCAGGTAGTAGCCGCCGTCGAGGGCGGGCCCGAACACGACGTCGCGGCCACCGGTCAGCTCGATCGCCGCCTTGGCCAGCAGTTCAGCATTCAACGTGGGGATGTCCGTGCCGATAACCAGCGCCGGACCTGGCCGTCGACGCAGCAGCGCCTCGCTTGCCGCGGCCAGCCGTTCGCCGAGGTCGGCGCCCCGCTGTGGCAGCAGCCCGACCCCGGCAGGCAGCAGCGCCGCCAGGCGCTCGCGATCCGACGGCGGGTCGAACGCCACCCAGGTGTCTTCGGGAGCGAGCTCACGGGCCACCGCCACGGCATGCCGGATCAGCAACCGCTGCAACCTCGCACATCCGGCGGGTCCCAGTAACGGGTGCAGTCGGGTCTTCACCGCACCCGGTCGCGGCGCCTTCGCCATCACCAACACCGCGGCCGTCACGGGTCGGCCGCTCAGCTCAGGCCGGGGGCAGGGGGAATGTCCAGCTCGGTGCCCGCGTAGTGGTTGAAGTAGTTCGTGTACAGGTTCGCTGCGACATGAGCGAACAACTCGACAAGCTCGGTGTCACTCCAACCGGCATCCAGCGCCTGCTTCCACGCCGCGTCGTCGACCTCGCCGACGTTGCCCGCGAGCTGTCGTGCCAGCGTGAGTAGCGCCGGCAGCTTCGCGTCGCCGTCGTGTTGCCCGGCACGGATCGCGACCGTCTCCTGCTCGCTGAACCCGGCCTTGCGGGCGGACAGCGTATGGGCCGATTGGCAGTAATCACATCCGTCCTGGTTGCCCACCGGCAGCGCGATGGCCTCGCGAGTGCGCGCGTCGAAGCTGCCGTGTTCGGCGATGGCCTGCTGCATCGCCGCATAAGTGGCCAGCACCACCGGTGAGTGCGCCATCTCGCCGTGAATGTTGAGCACCGTGCCCATCTTCGCCGCCAGGCCGTCCAACGTCTGGCGCGCCTGCTCGGGTGCGTCCTGCACGGAATGGACCGGGATACGTGGCACGTGCGGCCTCCTCATCACCTCGACATACGGCTGCCGTAGTGGGAACACGGTCGGGCGCTTCGACACTTCCCTGATCCCGGAGGGTGCGGCGCAGCCGGTCGTACTTTGCGGTCATAGGCCCGGTGCCGTCAGATGGACCTCCGCCACCGCGGGAAGGATGTCGATCCCGGAGCGGGTTTCCCCATCGTGACCGACGCCGCATCTGCTACCCCGGTAACCGTCTACTGGCGGCCGGGCTGCCCGTATTGCCGCAGACTGCGCGCCGACCTGCGGCGAACCGGGCTGCCGGTACAGGAGATCGACATCTGGCGCGATCCGGCGGCGGCCACGACTGTGCGTTCGCTGGCGGGCGGGAACGAAACCGTGCCCACCGTGACCGTCGGCGAGCACGCGATGGTCAATCCGCGTGTCGCACAGGTGCTCGACGCGGTGCGTCAGGTCGCCCCCGAGTTGGTTACCAACCAGGCTAGCCGCTCGGCGGCCGCATCACGGGCGCTACGGGTGGCGCAGTGGGTGATCATCGCCGCCCTCGTTGTCGCGAGCTTCACGGTCGACGCGCTGGGCCACGCAACCCTGAGTTGGGTGCTTGACGCCGTCGCTGTGGCGGTATACCTGCTGTTCCGGCTGCTCCGGCGATGAAAGCCACCCTGGGCAGGTCGAGCGCGTGCACAGGAGGGTCCATGGACGAGCGCCCGACCTGGCGGACGGCGGCCGAGGCCTGCCGGGTGATCGCCTACCGGCCGCACCTGTCCCACACCATCCTGACCGCACTGGTGGTCGGCACGATCCTGTTCGCCATCAACAATCTCGATATCGTGCTGCGTGGGACAGCCACCACCGAGACCTGGCTGAAAACCGGCATCACCTACCTGGTGCCGTTCTGTGTGGCCAACATCGGGGTGCTGCTCGGCTGCCGGCGCCCGCCTGGCTCGCACTGACTGCGGTACGCGAACGCGGTGTCACCGATGTCACTCACCTCACGCAAGCCGAACAGGGAGCGTCCATGAAACGAGTCATCACCGTTCTGCTGAACGCCGCGCGCATGCGCGATGCGGTAACACACCCTGTCGACAGAAAGACCGCGGCCGTGCTGGCCAGGCGGTGGGCGGAACTGCCGGAGGGTGTGCGGACACCCGCGCAGGCACTTGGGCGGCACTCGGTGGGCTGCGAGGGCACCCACGGGGTGTTCCCGAAATGCGATTTCACCTGCCACCCGTGCTATCACTCCGCGGACGCCAACAAGGTACGTATCGACGGCACACATACGGTTGCGGAGGTCGAGCGCCAGATGGCGTACCTGCGTGAGGTACGCGGGCCGAGGGCGCACGCGCAACTGATCGGCGGTGAGGTCAGCCTGCTCGACCCGGATGATCATGCTGCGGCGTTGCGGGTCATGCGAGCCTATGGGCGTGAGCCGATGAGCATGACCCACGGCGACTTCGACTACGAGTACCTGCGCCGGATGGTGCTCGGCTCCGATGGGCGCCCCCGGCTGCGGCGGGTGTCCTTCGCCGCGCACATCGACTCGCTGATGCGGGGGCGCCGTGACGCACCGCGGCCGCGCACCGAGGCCGAGCTCAACCGGTTCCGGCGGGAGTTCTGCGAGCGGTTCGCCCGGTTGCGCCGCGAGCACGGGGTGCGCTCCTATCTGGCGCACAACATGACGGTCACCCCCGGCAACGTCGAGCAGATCGCCGGGGTGATCGGTGACTGCAAACGCATGGGGTTCTCGATGTTCTCTTTCCAGCCCGCCGCCTACGTCGGCGACGAGCGCCGCTGGGACGAGAATTACCGGGCGATCTCCGGTGACGAGGTGTGGGCTCAGATGGAGAAGGGTGCCGGTGCGAGGCTGCCGTGGCAGGCGGTGCAGATGGGCGACGAGCGCTGCAACCGCACCGCCTTCGGAATCCTGCTCGGCGAGCGCTGGGTCCCGTTACTTGATGACACCGAATCGGCCGACATCGCCGGACGGGACACGTTTTACCGCTATCTCGGCGGCATGACGTTCCTGCGCACCTCGCCGGTTTTGGTGGCGCTGCGCGTGTTGCGAGTCGCGCTCGCACATCCGGACAC
>JBOHEL010000516.1:0-3683 GCA_050700995.1 Sciscionella sp.
GTCGAGGGCTTGGTCGAATCCCCCGGCTGTCGGCCGCCATCCACTGCCGTGAACCTCGATGCGCGCTACCACATCGGCATGAACATAATGGGCCCTGATCAGCCATTTCTGGTTCGAATTCGGTTCAGCGACGGTGGCTGCGGCCACGCCCACGGGGGTGGGCAACACGGTGGTGAGCCCGTAATCGCGCTCGATGCTGGAGAGTCGGTGCGCTGTGTCGACCGCACTGGGGTGATCATGGAGTCGAACGAGCAGAACGAGCAGGGTGGCCCCCGGCAACTCGCTGATGGCGAGCCGCGCGCCCGTCGTACCCCCGCTGCGGTAAGCGGCCACCTCCTCGGGAGTCAACACGTTCATCGTGGGTATCTCATTGAATGTGCGTATATATTCGTAGTTCGTCGGCATTCCAGGGAGGGCGGCCATCGCCAGGGGTCCATCGGGCGCCCGACCGATAGGCTGGCTCGCGACACCGGTTCGCGTTCCGCCAAGCGGGAGCGCCGCACCCCGCATCCACCAGGTGACGGCGGCGATGGCGACCAGCGATATCACCACGAGCAAGGTGCGGACACGCCGCAGGACTACGGGGATCCCTGCGGCGCGATAAGCCACGAGCCCTCCCTCGAACCCGGCGCGACGGTGCCCCGACCGCCGTGCGCTCTCATCCCGTGCGATTTGTGCCATTGTCCTTGACAATCGCGTCGCGTAACGCTGGTTCGTCGAAACAACGTGGATCAGCTGGGACGTAGCCAAAGCGTGATGAAGCCAGTCGCCGCTGTCTCGGCTTGCCGGACCAGTTCCGCGTCCTCCGGCTCGGAGCGATCACCCGCGAGCGCGATGCGATAGCCGAGATCACGGTAGCCCGCCAGGACTTTCGCGGGATCGTCACCGAACTCGGTAATCGGCTCAGGTGAGAACTCGCACACGACGTGGGGTCGATCGCGCCGCAGCACGGTGGCAAGTCCATCGAGCGCCCGATGGTCCCGGCCCTGCAGGTCGACCTTCACCAGGCTCACCCGCTCGCTGGCTACCTCGCTCACACCGTCCAGGCGCAGCGCGGGCACGGTGACTCCGCCGATACCTCCTTGGCTCACCCGATGGTCACCGGAGTTGTCGGCCTCCACGTGTACGAGCCGCACCTTGCCTTCGGAGTCCCACGCGGCGACCGCCAGCACGGTGACGTGACCAGCAACGTCGCTTGGCAAGTTGACCGCGATGTTGCGACGCAGCAGCGGCACGGTGTCAGGGTTGGCCTCAACGGCGACAACCCTTGGGGTCTGCGGCGATCTCCCGAGCAGCCGCAGCGTGTGGTAGCCGACGTGTGCCCCGACGTCGAGGAAGGTGCCGTCACCGGCGATCTCGGCCATCAGATCGGCCTCCGCGCGCTCCCACGAGCCGTGGTGGCGCAGCCATGGAAGCATCACGCGATCTCGTGGTAGCAGTAGCACACCCGCGTCGCACACCGCGATGTCGGCGTCGGACGGGACCGGTGCGTGAGCCATACGCGCCGCCGTGTACAAACCCGCTACGTCGTGGGCCAACCCGGCGAACTCTGCCTCCTCGGCATCGGATCGGCGGTCCCGGTCCGCGAACATCGCGTGGGTGTGGGCCCGGACCGCATCCAGCGCACCGTCGGTGTACTCGCGCAGCGGTTCGATCTCGGTCCGAATCGCGTGCGCCCGTTGTGCGGCTTCCTTCGCCAACTCGCTGCGTAGGGTATGCGTCTCGAATTCAAGGTTGCCGACATCCCGCAAGATCTCCGTGTTGACCGTCCAAGAGCGCAGGGCACGCCGCTCGGTTTCGGCCAACCTGCCCTCCATGGCATCCAGCCGGTCCGTCACCCGCTGCATACCCTCGGTGACGCCGTCCAGCAATGCCCGCATCACGCTGCGCTGATGCACGTCGTAATGATCGATAGCGCGCAGAGTCAGCCGCCTGACGGCAGGGGAGATTGGCGATCGCGAGGCCGTGCCGGGGTTCGGTCGCCAGCGCAATGCCTCACTGGCATTCCGCACCGCTGCCACTGGATCGGGCGGCCCGCTGTGCGCGGCCGGAGCGCCCGCCGATCGGCGAGTCAGCCAGTCGTCGTGCGCCGCACTCAGGCGGTCGGCAAGCCAATGCCCCGCCTCGGCCATCGAGCGGTTCGCCAGCAGGTGCGCTCGCGCAGCCGCGCCGCGCCGCATGGCCTCGGACGGGTCGTCGACTACCTCGCGCATCGCCTCGGCCGCCGCGTCGAGATCCGGCTCCGCCCAGCGAGCACCTTCCGGGTATGGCTCGTCGTCTCCGCCGACGGTCGTCATCGCGTAGGGCACCGGCCATCCGGTGCTCTCGTCGAGGAACTCGGTGGTGCCGGAATAGTCGGTCGCGATCACCGGCAGTGCCCGGATCATGGCTTCGGCGACGGTCAGGCCGAAACCTTCACTGCGATGCAACGACACGTAGCAGTCGCTGTCACGGTAAAGCTGGTCGAGCTGGTCAATCGGCAGGTAATCCTCGATCAATTCGATACGGCGATCCTCCGCGATCCGCAGGCGCAGCTTCTCCGCCGCCTGTGGATGACGCTCGCCGTTGATCGCCTTGATCACCAGACGTGCGTCGTCCCCGTCGTCGAAGGCTCTGCTGAACGCCTCGATCAGCCCGTAAGGGTTCTTGCGACCGATGATCGAGTTGAAGTCGAACATGAAGAGGAACTGCGGCGGTGAGTTCCTTGTGGCGCCTGCTCGGGGGATCAGGCCGGGGTCCGGAACGGGGACAGGGATGGCATAGACCGGAACTGGAGAATGTGCCGCGATTGCCTTGGCGCAGAACGCGCTGACCGTCCATACTTCGTCGACCAGATCGAACGCACTGTGGAACTCATCGGGGAATTCCTCAAGTTCCCACGCCCATAACCCGATCCGGTAACGGCTTGCCGCCATCGCGGGATGCCGGTCGAGCATCACCGACGTCTGGTCGGCGTTCACGGCAAGCAGGCTCACGCCGAAACGGGGCGTGCCGAGATTACGCGGTGGGGCGATGTTGGTGCGGTTGAGCAGCTCTTCGTCTTCCACCACCGAGACGACCGGCACATCCGCCAGTTCAACCGCGCGCAGGACAATCCGGCCCATCTCCCCGATACCGAGTTCGGCGGTCAGATACCCGAGGACGTTCACCCCGAAATCGTCGATCGGCTCCGCTACCGGATCCGGCTCGGTCGGTAGAGCCCACGGCGTGAGCTCGTGTTCGGTTAACCCAGAGGTGTGGCACCACTCACGGAACGCCGCCGCGTCAGTCCCCGTCGGACGAGGGAACGCGCCCTGCAGGTCGGGACGCCTGCGCCATACCGCCATAGCCAGCCGGTTCAAACCGGTTACCTGTTCCGCGATGTTCGCCGGTGCGGTCAACCACTCGCGAAAGCCCCGACCAAGGTCGGCGCCGAAGGCATGCGGTGGCGATGGCTGGCGCAAGCGTTCGGCACGCAGCCAAGCGTCCCGGTACATCCGGCGCATGCTGTGGGTCAGGTGGGTGCCAACCGGCTGCTGCCCGATCGTGGCGAATGCGTACGGCACGGCGTCCAGCGTCTCCGCGTAACCTGCCTCCCGGAGCGACCTACCATAGCTGTCGCACAGCCGCCGCAGCTCCGGAATCTGCGACAGCGTGACCCTTGGCTCCCGTTCGCAGTACTTCGACAGGACCCACGGACGTTC
>JBOHEL010000517.1:0-3667 GCA_050700995.1 Sciscionella sp.
GAACACCTTGCTGCTGGAGACCTTGCGCGAGCGTGGCCACACCGCGGTCGAATCCGCGGCGGACGCGCGGGTGATGCCGGTGATCCTGCGCATCGAGCGGGCGGAGCCACCGGCCCGCACCGCGCTACTTGAGGCGGCGGCCGCCGCGGCACTCGCGGTCTGCCTTGACGACAGGGGAGCCGAGGACGGCCCGTGGCACCAGCGCCTTTCGTGCTGGATGGGGTTGCGGATCCGGAAGGTGGCGAGGCGCGCTCGTGGTGCGCACTGGCATGCCGCGCAACAGTGTGAGGGTGTCACGATGACGGTGGACGGTGCGCAGGCGCGTGCCCTGGTGCCGGAGCTGGTCTCGCAGGTGGCGCCGGAGGTGCGGCGGTTGCAGATCTCGGGTACCGAGCTGGCACCCGACACTCCGGATGACCCGCCGCGGGACGTCCCGTTGCTGTGGCTCAACCCGAAGGTCACGATGACGGTTGGGAAGGCGGCTGCGCAGGTCGGCCACGCCAGCATGCTGCTTGCCGCAGGCCGCCATGCGGCGGGCGACGATGCCGCGTTGACGCGCTGGGCCGACACCGGTTTTCGCTGTGCGGTGCGCACGCCATCTCCTGCCGGTTGGGAGCGGGCGCGGCACGGTGATGCCCCCAGGACGGGTGCGGTGGTGGCGGTGCGTGACGCCGGGTTCACCGAGGTCGAGCCCGGCACCATCACCGTGCTGGCCTGGCTGTGAACGTTTGGGGTCTGATGGCGGTCCCCATCGTTCACAGGCTGGTACCTCAGCTACCGGCGGACCAGGGGATCTGCGAGGAGATGTAGTAGTTCGTGCCCATCACGGCCTTAGGCTGGGCGTTGCCAGCAGACGAACAGGCTGTCCTCCGTGGACGTCATCGCTTCGAAGAACGCCTTGTCGTCGAAGCCCGGCAACTCCTGCAGCCGCGCCATCAGGTCGTCCGCAGCCGGGTGCCTGCTCGGCACCGCGCAGCCGTCGCCTTGGGACCCGACGAGCAGGAAGAAGGCGTCCTCGCCCCACATGGCGTCTGGGATGGTCCTGATTGCGACCTCCTTCAGCTCATGCCATGACACCGCTTCGTGCGAGCCGTCGGCGAGCTGCCTGCGAACCCCCGTCCCGTCGACCACTATCGGCGCATGTTCTGGGCGTCCGGTCACGTGTGCTCCACTTCTTCGGTCGCTGCCTGGTCGAGCCTGCGCAACGCGGCGCGCACGACGTCGGGATCGGTGCTTGGCCAGAATGGTGCCAGTGAGGCTCGGAGGAAGCCGGCGTAGCGGGCAGTGGCCAGCCGGGGATCAAGCACGGCGACGACGCCGCGGTCCGTGCTGGACCGAAGCAACCTGCCGGTGCCCTGCGCCAGTAGCAGGGCGGCGTGACTTGCGGCCACCGTGAGAAAACCGTTGCCGCCGTGCGCCTCCACCGCGCGCTGCCGTGCCGAAGCCAGCGGATCGTCCGGCCGAGGGAAGGGAATGCGGTCCACCACTACCAGTTGCAACGACGCACCCGGAACGTCCACGCCCTGCCACAGCGACAACGTGCCGAAGAGACAGGTGGCGGGGTCCTCGGCGAACTGCCGCACCAGCAGGCCAGTGGAATCGTCGCCCTGGCACAGGATCGGGGGTTCGAGCCGTTCCCGCAATGCCGCACTCGCCTGCTTGGCTGCGCGCATCGAGGAGAACAGGCCGAGAGTGCGGCCGCCTGCCGCCTCGACGAGCTCGGCGAGCTCATCGAGGTAGGCGGGCGCGAGGCCGTCCCTACCCGGCGGCGGCAGGTGCTTCGCGACGTAGAGTATCCCGCTGCTGCGGTGGGTGAAAGGTGACCCCACATCCAGCGAGGTCCACTTCGGACCGTCGCAGTCCGATGGTGGCGCCTTCTCGGTGGCGGTGCCCTCGGCCGGCTGCGAGCGTGCCTCACCTGGCGGCAGACCCCACTGTCGGGCCAGGGTGTCGAAGCTGCCACCCAGCGCGAGCGTCGCCGAGGTGAGCACTGTGGTGCGGCGGCCGAACACCCGCTCCCGCAGCAGCCCGGCAACGCCGAGCGGGGCGATGTGCAGGTTGGGAGCACGGTCACCGTCGCCGGTCAGCCACACCACGTCCCCGCGTTCGGCGATCGGATCGTCCAGGCAGTCCAGCATCCGGATCGCGGTGTCGTGGATCTCATCGAGGAGCGTGCGAGCCATCCGGTGTGAAGCCGCGGCTTCCGGCTCCTCCCTGCGCTCCGGTCCGAGCGCCGTCAGGCACGCAGCGGTGGCGTCCCTGGTGGCGCGTAGCGTTCCTGCCAGCGGCTCGGGCAGCACGTCGATCCGCCCGGTTGGCAGGTCGGCCAGCAGCAGCCCGAGCCCATCGCCCGCTTCGGCCAGGCGGTCGGCGACCTCCTCTTTGAGTAGCTTGGCCGAGCGCCGGGTCGCGGCGTTCAGGGTGTTCTGCGATAACTCTGAGGTGGCGACCGAGGTGACCCGGTCCACCAGGTCGTGCGCCTCGTCGATGACCACCACGTCATGCTCTGGCAGCACCTGGTAGCCCTCAAGCGCGTCGATGGCGAGCAGCGCGTGATTGGTGACGACGATATCGGCGCGCCCGGCCTCGGCCTTGGCACGCTCCGCGAAACAGTCTGTCCCCACCGGGCAACGGGAGACCCCGAGACACTCGCGTGCCGAAACCGACACCTGCCGCCACGCCTGCTCGGTGACGCCGGGCACCAGCTCATCTCGATCGCCGCTCGTGGTTTCCGACGCCCACTCGCGCACCCTGCCGATCTGTCGCGCCATCGCGGAGACCGCGAACGGGTCGAACAGCGCGGCCTCTTCCTGCTCCTCGGCGGTGCCCGAATCCAGTCGGTGCAGGCAGAGGTAATTCCGCCTGCCCTTGAGGATCGCGAAAGTCGGCTCATGGCCGAGCGGCTTGGCCAGCGCGCGCGCCAGCCGTGGCAGGTCGCGGTCGACGAGCTGGCGTTGCAGCGCGATGGTGGCGGTGGACACCACGACCGTCGTCTCCCGCTCGATGGCATGGCGGATCGCGGGAACAAGGTAGGCCAGTGACTTTCCGGTGCCGGTTCCCGCCTGCACTGCGAGGTGCTCGCCGGTGCGGATACTGCATGCCACCGCCTCGGCCATGGCCACCTGGCCTTCGCGCTCACTGCCGCCGACGGCCGTGACCGCGGCGCGCAGCAGCTCATGCAAACCAGGCAGCGCGGTGCTGCCGGTCGCACGGGTGCCCGCCGAAGCGGTGGTCGCGGTTGTGTCGGGCACCATAGGAAGGTACCTGGCGACGGACCGCACCCTGCTCAGTGGTCGAGGGCTACGGCGCCGGTGTTGAGAATCTCGTTGTTGCGGCGCGTCTTGGCCCAGCCGTTACGACCGCGGATCAACCGGATCGCTGCCCGCCACGACGTGATGTAGAAGGTGTAGATGTAGGCGGCATAGACGAAGCCGTACCCGATCGAGCGCAGAATGCCGACCTTGTGCTCGCATTTCGCGCGATAGATCGGGCCCCAGATCAGGAATGGCAGCAGCCCGAACGCGCTGTATATGGCGAACAGGATCCACGCGCCACCGGTGAACCAGCTGGCCACCGCGTGGGGGTCCTGAACGGTCCTGATGAGCGTCAGCAGGAACGGCACCGGGTAGATCAACGTACCGAGCAGCTGCATCCACGGCTGGCACAG
>JBOHEL010000518.1:0-3646 GCA_050700995.1 Sciscionella sp.
TCCACAGTCAGTACGACGCCGTGGTCTGTCTCGGAAACTCCTTCACCCACCTGTTCTCGGAGCGCGACCGCAGGAAGGCGCTTGCCGAGTTCTACGCGGTGCTCAAGCACGACGGTATCCTGATTATCGACCAGCGCAACTACGACGCGATCCTGGATAACGGCTATTCCAGCAAACACTCGTACTATTATTGTGGCGAGGAAGTAGTTGCCGAGCCAGTGTACATGGACGAGGGACTGGCACGGTTCCGTTACGTTTTCCCGGATAACTCCCAATACCACCTGAACATGTACCCGCTGCGCAAGGATTACGTGCGTGGATTGCTTCGTGACGTTGGTTTCCAGCGCATCGACACCTATGGCGACTTCCAGTCATCCTACCGTGACGATGATCCGGATTTCCTTGTCCATGTGGCAGAAAAACAGTACCGCAAGGAGAGCGACGCCGACTACCTGCACTCGACCGCTGTCAATACCGCGCGCGCGTATTACAATTCGCAGGACGCCGATAACTTCTACTCCGCCATCTGGGGCGGCGAGGACATACACGTTGGCCTGTACGAGGGAGAAAATGACGATATCGGCGCCGCGAGCAGGCGCACCGTCGAGCGGATATGCGAGAAGGTCAACCTCACGGCGAGAACCAGCGTCCTCGACATCGGCTCCGGGTTCGGCGGGGCCGCGCACTACCTGGCACGGACGTACCGCTGCCACGTGACCTGCCTCAACCTCAGCGAGGTTGAGAACGAGCGGAACCGACGGGTGTCGGCCGATGAGGGTCTTGACCAGCTGATCGAGGTGACCGACGGATCATTCGAGGACCTCCCCTATCAGGACAACAGCTTCGACGTCGTGTGGTCGCAGGACGCGATGCTGCACAGCGGGGACAGGGTGCGGGTGTTACAGGAGGCCGCCAGGGTACTCAAGCCCGGCGGCGAGCTTGTCTTCACCGACCCGATGGCAGCCGACAATTGCCCGAGGCATGCACTGCGCCCTGTGTTGGAGCGACTCCAGCTGGAAAGCATGGGTTCCCCCGCGTTCTACCGCAGGGAACTGAACCGGATCGGGATGCGCACGGTCGAATTCGAGGACCACAGTGAGCAGATCGCCGTACATTACAGCCGGGTGCTCGCCGAAACCGAGCGGCGCGAGCCCGAGATCTCCCACCTGATCAGCGACGGCTACCGCACGCATATGAAGCAAGGCCTGCGGAACTGGGTCGATGGAAGTATGGCCGGCAATCTGGCATGGGGGATATTCCACGCGCGCACATAACCGCCGCTACTGGCCCGTGAGCACTTATGGCGCTCATGGCACCCATAAGTGCTCACGGGTTCGGCATCAGCTGCTGCGGCGGAAAATCTTGTCGCCCAGCCAGATGAGCGGGTCGTACTTGCGATCAACGACGCGTTCCTTCATGGGGATGAGCGCGTTGTCGGTGATGTGGATGCCCTCCGGGCAGACCTCGGTACAGCATTTCGTGATGTTGCAGTAGCCGAGCCCGTGCTCATCTTGTGCTGCCTTGGTGCGGTCCGCGGTGTCGAGCGGGTGCATCTCGAGCTCGGCGATACGCATCAGGAAACGCGGTCCGGCGAACGCTTTCTTGTTTTCCTCGTGGTCGCGCACCACGTGGCACGTGTTCTGGCATAGGTAGCACTCGATGCACTTGCGGAACTCTTGCGAGCGCTGCACGTCCTCCTGCTGCATCCGGTACTCGCCGGGCTGCAGGTCCTTCGGCGGCGTGAACGACGGTATCTCGCGCGCCTTGACGTAGTTGAAGGCGACGTCCGTGACCAGATCCCTGATCACGGGGAAGGCCCGCATCGGCGTGACG
This sequence comes from Sciscionella sp., assembly GCA_050700995.1. Classification (GTDB taxonomy): domain Bacteria; phylum Actinomycetota; class Actinomycetes; order Mycobacteriales; family Pseudonocardiaceae; genus JBOHEL01. The sequence goes on from JBOHEL010000518.1 coordinate 1,834, forward strand.
GTGACCGTCTCGGCTTCGGTGAAGGTGGACATCCGCGTCATGCACATCAATTTCGGCCGGCCGTTGACCTCCGCCGAGCAGGACCCGCACTTTCCGGCCTTACAGTTCCAGCGAACCGCTAGATCGGGAACTTGGGTGGCCTGCAGACGATGAATGATGTCGAGCACCACCTCACCCTCGTTGACCTCGACGTCGAAATCCTCGAGCTGGCCCTTGTCAGCGTCGCCGCGCCATACCCGGAAATGACCCTGGTAACTCACGTCAACTCCGTTCCTTCCCGCCGAGTTCGGCGAGTTCTTCCGGCGTGAAGTACTTCTCCAACTCGCTGTACTCGAACAGTTCAAGCAAGTCCCGCCGCACCGGTATCTGGTCCTGATGCGTCACCGACACCTCGTTACCTTCCTCGGTGCACACCAGCAGCTGCCTGCGCCAGTCGGCGACCATCTCCGGGTAGTCCTCCCGGGTGTGCCCACCCCTGCTCTCGGTGCGCTCCAACGCTGCCCGAGCCACGCATTCGGCCACCAGGAGCATGTTGCGAAGGTCGAGCGCGAGGTGCCAGCCGGGGTTGAACTGCCGGTGTCCCTCCACCGCTACTTCGGCGACCCGCTGCTTGATCTCGGTCAGCCGCTGCACGGCCTGCCGCATCTCCTGTTGCTTGCGAATGATGCCCACCAGGTCGTTCATCATCTGCTGCAGTTCGTGATGCACGGTGTACGGGTTGTCACCGCTGCCCTGGAATGGCGCCAGTGCGCGTTCCCCAGCCGAGTCCACGTCCGACTGGTCGACCCGCGGGCGTTCCTGCAGCGATTCCACGTAGTCAGCCGCGCCGAGGCCCGCCCGCCTGCCGAACACCAGCAGATCCGACAACGAGTTCCCGCCGAGCCGGTTCGACCCGTGCATACCGCCGGAGACCTCACCCGCCGCGAACAGGCCGTGCACGCCGACGGCTGCGGCACTGTCGGCGTCGACCTCGATTCCGCCCATCACGTAGTGGCAGGTGGGGCCGACCTCCATGGGCCCCGCGGTGATGTCCACATCGGCGAGTTCCCTGAACTGGTGGTACATCGACGGCAGCCTGCGGGTGATCTCCTCTGCGGGCAGCCTGCTGGAGATGTCCAGGAACACCCCGCCGTGTGGCGAGCCACGCCCGGCCTTGACCTCGGCGTTGATCGCCCGCGCGACCTCGTCCCTCGGCAGCAGATCCGGAGTGCGCCGGTTCGAATCGGGGTCGCTGTACCAGGCGTCGGCCTCTTCTTCATTGTCGGCGTACTGGTCCTTGAACACCGACGGGATGTAGTCGAACATGAAGCGCTTGCCTTCGGAGTTGCGCAGTACTCCGCCGTCGCCGCGCACCCCCTCCGTCACCAGGATGCCCTTGACGCTGGGCGGCCACACCATGCCGGTCGGGTGGAACTGCACGAACTCCATGTTGATCAACTTGGCACCGGCGCGTAGCGCGAGGGCGTGCCCGTCTCCAGTGTATTCCCAGGAGTTCGATGTGACCTGGAACGTCTTGCCTATACCGCCGGTGGCCAGCACGATCGCCGGTGCCTCGAACACCACGAAGCGCCCGGTCTCCCGGTAGTAGCCGAACGCACCTGCCACCCGGCCGTTGTCGATGAGCAACTCGGTCATCGTGCACTCGGCGAACACTTTGAGGTTCGCCTCGTAATCGCCGTGTTCGGCGAAATCCTCCTGCTGCATGGACACGATCTTCTGCTGCATCGTGCGGATCAGCTCGAGGCCGGTGCGGTCACCAACGTGCGCGAGCCGCGGGTAGGTGTGCCCCCCGAAGTTGCGCTGGCTGATCTTG
>JBOHEL010000519.1:0-3633 GCA_050700995.1 Sciscionella sp.
ATGTGAACGTCGTTGAAGCGTTCGGCCGGGCGGTCGACGCGATGCACACCGGCGGGCCGATCGCGATGTACCCGGAGGGCCGCATCAGCCTCGACCCGGGGCTCTGGCCGGAGCGTGGCAAGACCGGCGCCGCGCGCCTGGCGCTGGCCGCGCAAGTGCCGGTGATACCGATCAGCCAGTGGGGCGCGCAGGAGGCCGCGATCTGGGGAACCAAGACCGTGACCTGCTGGCACGACTTCCAGATCGTCGCCGGGTCCTGGCTGCGTGCGGTGTGGGCACGACCCCGCCTGCGAGTGCACTTCGGCGCCCCGGTGGACCTCTCGGGACTGTCCGCGACCCGGCTCGGCGACGCCGTACGCGCCAGGGACCGGATCATGCGTGCCGTCACAGACGGCCTGGTGCCGCTACGCGCGAACGAACCCGATGTGCCGCGATTCCAGGATCCGACCCGCCCCGTCACCGCGCGCAGCCCGTGGCGGCCCCCGGAATGAAGACGTTCAGCGGGTGTCGGAGGTGATGCGCAGCTTGCCGTCCACCCGCGCCACCCGCAGCACCTTGTGCTGCTGGCTCGTCTGCCCGTTCGAGCCCGTGGTGACGTCAACCGGAACGTTCACCGAGCCGTCGCCGTTCTTCGTGACTCCGTAGGCATTGCGGGCACTGACCTGGGAGAACTTACCCCAGTATTGGTCGAACGCCGCCTCGTTGCCGAACGGCGCCCTGCCATCGGCCGAGAGCATCCCCCAGGTCGAGGACAAGTTGTCCATGCCGTTGTAGTAGTCGATCACCAGCACGCCTGCCGAATGCCAGTCGATCGGGGTGCCCGCTGCGGGCCCCACCGACGTCGTGACACCCTCAGACGTCGGTGGTGGCGTGCTCGCTGACCCGCTTCCCGCTGGTGATGCGGCATTCGCTGGCTGCGGGCTCGCGCCATGATTCAGCAACACCACCGCGAGCACCGCCAGCACGGCGAGCAACGCCACCCCGCTTGCCACGACCACCACGAACCGCCGAGGCAGGCGGGGTAGCTGAGGCGTGCGCACCTCGGGTTCGGCGACCGGTTCCGGCACCGGCATGGCCCTGGTGTGCTGGGGCGCGATCGGCGCCGACTGCGCGGGAATCATCGGCCGTTGCCGCTGCCCGCCCGCCACGGCCAGCAAGCCGCGCCTGACCTCCTCCATGGTGGGCCGCACAGCCGGATCCGCCTGCAATAGCCGCATCAGCAGGGCGGTGAGCTGACCGGCCTGGCGCGGCGGTGTTACCTTGCCCGCGGCGACCCGATGCAGCAGCGCAAGCGGATTCTGGCTGGTACCGAACGGCGGCTCCCCTTCAACCGCGGCGTAGAGCGTCGACCCAAGCGAGAAGACGTCTGCCGCCGAGGTCGGGTCCTGCCCCATAGCGACCTCGGGTGCGAAGTATGCGGGCGTGCCCGCCACGATCCCGGTCTGGGTGAGCGTCATATCGCCTGCCGCGCGGGAGATCCCGAAATCGGTGATTTTCGCGATACCCCCCTCGCCGAGCAGGATATTGCCCGGTTTGACATCCCGGTGCACGATCCCTTTCGCGTGTGCTGCGATGAGCGCGGAGGCTATCTGGTTGCCGATCCTGGCGACCTCGACGGGCGCAAGACAACCCCGTTCGTCGAGCACGGCGGCCAGGCTGCGTGCGGGTAGGTACTCCATGACAAGGCACGGGTCGCCATGATGCTCGGCGACGTCGTAGATGGTGACGGCGTTCGGATGCTGCAGCATCGCGGCGATGCGCGCTTCCCGCATGGCGCGCAGCCTCGCATTGCCGGTCTCCGCGTCGCTGGCCCCGGGCTGCAGCAGCAGCTGCTTGATCGCAACTACCCGGTCGAGGCGCTCGTCGCGTGCCCGCCACACGACACCCATCGCGCCGCTGCCGATGCGCTGCTGCACCCGATAGTGCCCAGCGACCAGGGTTTCTGTCTCGATGACCGGTTCCCTCCACAAACATCTGACCGGCGAGGATTCGATACCAGACTACCGACTCGGGTGGCTAAGCCTTGCGTCAGACCTCTATCACCGTCGGGATGATCATGGGACGCCTGCGGTAGGTGTCGGCGACCCATCGCCCTACCACCCTGCGCACGGCCTGCGCGATGCGGTGGGTGTCGGTGATGCCCTCGGACTCCGTGCGCGACAATTCCATCTCTACCAGCGGGACCACCGATTCGAGTGCCTTCGGGTCGTCGGAGAAGCCACGGCCGGACAGCGTCGGCGGAGCCACCGCCCTTCCCGTCGTGGTGTCGACGGCGACGGTGATCGCGATGAAACCACCCTCCCCGAGCACCAGCCGGTCCGACAGCGTCGACCCGCCGACGTCGCCGACCGAGAGCCCGTCGACGTAGACATGGCCGACCTCGACCCGGCCCGCGACCCGCGCGATACCGTCCACGAGATCCACGACCACACCGTCCTCCGCGATCACCACCCGATCCGCAGGAACCCCGGTGCGCTCGGCGAGCGCGGCGTTGGCGCGCAAGTGCCGCCACTCGCCGTGCACCGGCATCACGTTGGACGGCCGGACCGCGTTGTAGAGGAAGAGCAACTCGCCCGCGGGAGCGTGCCCCGACACGTGCACCTTGGCGTTCGCCTGGTGCACGACGTCAGCGCCGAGCCGCGCCAGGCCGTTGACCACGCCGAACACCGAGGTCTCGTTGCCGGGAATCAACGAAGATGCCAGCACCACCGTGTCGCCGGGCCGGATCGAGATCGACCGGTGCTCGCCCCTCGCCATCCGAGACAGCGCGGAGAGCGGCTCGCCCTGTGAGCCGGTGGAGACGAACACCGCACCGTCGTCAGGCAGCGCGAGCGCGGTGTCGATGTCGACCAGCAGGCCCTCGGGCACCTTCAGCAGATCGAGATCCACCGCGATCCCCATATTCCGTACCATCGAGCGGCCGACCAGCGCCGCTTTCCTGCCGTGTGAGGCAGCCACATCCAGCACCTGCTGCACGCGGTGCACGTGACTCGCGAAGCACGCCACGATCACCCGCTGCGTCGCGGCGCCGATCACCCCGTCCAGCACCGGGCCGATGTCCCGCTCCGGAACCACGAAACCCGGTACCTCGGCATTGGTGGAATCCACGCAGAACAGGTCGACGCCCTCATCGCCAAGCCGGGAGAACCCCGCAAGGTCGGTCAGCCTGCCATCCAACGGCAACTGATCGAGCTTGATGTCGCCGGTGTGCAGCACGGTGCCCGCTGGGGTACGGATTGCCACCGCGAGGGCGTCCGGGATGGAGTGGTTGACAGCGAAGAACTCGCAGTCGAACGCGCCCGCGTCCCGTCGCTCACCTTCCCGCACCTCGATCAGCTTGGGTCGCAGCTTGTGTTCACGGCACTTTGCCGCGAGTAGCGCGAGCGTGAAGCGCGAGCCGAGAATCTGCAGGTCAGGACGTTGCTTCAGGAGGAACGGGACGGCACCGATGTGATCCTCGTGGCCGTGGGTGAGTACCAGCGCGTCGACATCGTCCAACCGGTCCTCGATGGTGCGAAAATCGGGCAGGATCAAGTCGACGCCTGGCTGCTGGTCCTCGGGGAAGAGCACCCCGCAGTCCACGATCAGCAACCTGCCGCCGTACTCGAAAACAGTCATGTTGCGGCCGATCTC
>JBOHEL010000520.1:0-3615 GCA_050700995.1 Sciscionella sp.
GTGCAGGTAGGTAAACAGCACCTGATCGGCTCGCAGGTGGGCGTATTCCTCCGCGATCGGTTCCTTGACCTTGAGCAGCAGGTCACCCGCTGCCCAGGTGTCTTCCGCTGACTGCAGCAGTCGCGCGCCCGCCGAGCTGTATTCCTTGTCGGTGATCGCCGACCCGGCACCGGCACCCGTTTCGACGAAGACCTGGTGGCCATTGCCGGTCAGTTCGTGCACGCCAGCGGGTGTCAACGCTACGCGGTACTCGTTGTTCTTGATTTCTTTTGGTACGGCGATCTTCACCGAAGGCTCCTGTATTCGTGCTCGCGAGTTCGACATGTGTCAGCAACCACGGTGGGCGTGCCACGGCGCGCTGTCATCGTGCTGCCCCCACAAGCTTTCGTCCCACTGTTGGTGTTTCCAGCATAACGCTCACTCTCCGTGCCCGCGTGTGCCGTCGAGACGTCCTGGAGGTGTGTCATGCCCAGCGCAGGGCTATGAGCTGCGTCAGTAGGGCCAGCCGGACGTCGGGGTCGTCGAGGTCGGCGCCGGTGATCTCCGCGATCCGGCGCATCCGGTAGCGCAAGGTGTTCGGGTGGATGGACAGCTGCGCGCTCGCCAGTCTTGGGTCGACTGGATACCGCAGCCAGTGATACAGCGTCGCCAGGTAGTCGGTGCCCGTGGTCGCGTCCTGATCTTGCAACCGTGGCAACGGCCCGAGCGAGGTCACCCCTGCCGCGGCGGCCGCGGTCGCGGCCCGATGCAGCGCCAGCGCCGACCAGGCGTCCTCATGGGTCGCGGTGGTTCCTGCCAGCAGGCCTGCGCGCAGCAGCCCGAGCGCTTCATCGGCCTGCGCCCGCGAGGTCGCCAGCTCGGCGAGCGGTACCGCCGAGCCCGCGGCGAGCAGCGGCTGAACGCCTGGCTGCTCGGCCAACCCCTGCCGCAGCGATTGCCAGTCACCCGACCCGGTGCCGTCGGGGACCACCGCGTAGAGCACCTCGTGCAGTTCGGCGACCGCGGGCTGCCGCCCCACCCCCGCGGTGAGTCGCTCACTCAGCGCTAGCCGCACGCCCTCGGTGTCCAGCTCGCTGCCGCCTGCCACATCGATCGCGACCACCCGGTGTGGGCGGTCGCCGAGGCCGAGCTCCGCCGCCGCCACCCTCGGGCTGGTGCGACCGGCGAGCAGCGCGCGCACGGTGTCGGCAGACCGGCGCCGCTGCGTGTCGACGAGTGCCCTGCGGCGCAGCAGGTGAAGCGCCACCACCGGCCCGGCGTCGGCGAATGCGGTGGTCCGCTCCTCGGGCGGCGGTTCGGTCACGACCGCCCACATCGAGCCCAGCAGCTCGCCACCCATCCGGATCGGCACTATCAGCCTCGGCAGCGTGCCGTCGGCCTGCGCGGGTACGAAGATCGTCGACCGACCGCGCGAGAGCGCCCGGAACACCCCTCGGGAGCGGAACTTGGCCAGCACGTCGTCGGGGATCCGCCTGCCCATGATGGTGGAGATTCTGGCTGGATCGGTGATGTCCTGGCGTGCGGAGTAGGCAAGCACCCGGGAGTTGGTGTCCTCGATGGTCACCGGCGCGTCCACCACCGAGGCCACCGCGTCGGCGAGCCGGAACAGGTCCTGCAATGCCGCACCGTCCGCGCTGCCGCCGTCCTCAAGCGCGTCGGACTCGTCGGCGGCCGCGTCGAGCACGGTGCGCAACAGCCACACCAGTTGTGCCCATGATGTCTGCGCATGCACTTCCACCACGCCGACGTCCGCCTTGCGCGCGGCCGACAGCACGCTTGCCTGCTCCGCGGTCGGCGGCTTCAGTAGGACCGCGACCGCCCCGCGCTCCCCGGCGTTGCGTACCAGCTCGGCTGCCTGCGCGGCATTGGCGGCCGCGATGCCGAGAACCAGGTCGCCCACCGCCAGTGCTGCCTTGCGACAAGGCTCCGCGATCACCACATCGGTGACCTTGACCGCCTCGTTCGGTACCGCGACCGCGCGCAGCAACGTGGGGCCGACCCGGTCGACGACGCCGCGGACCGTGATCACGCGTCTATCGTGCCACCGACCAGCGTGTTCCTGCTCATCGAGGGTCGAGCGCTCAGCCATGGCATCCCGGCGAGCGCGGCGAGGCAGACCACGCCGACGAACGCCAGGTAGATGGTGGTCATCAGGTGCAGACCTACGGCGTCGGTGAGCACACCCGCGATGATGGCGGGAACGCTCAGTGCCAGGTAGTTCACCACATAGAGGGCGGCGAACAGCTCGCTGCGCCGTTCCGGTTCGGCGATGGCGGTCAGTAGCCGGATGATCCCGAGGAAGGTCGCGCCGATGCCGATACCCAGTACCGCGGTCCCGAGGAAGAACAGTCCTACCGACTCGGCGTCGACCGAGGCGTAGGCGAGGACGAGTCCGGCGAGCGTCGCGGTCAGGCCGGTCGCTGAGATGCGGCGTGCCGGGACCCTGCTGATCGCCAACTGGCTGAGCGCGGCGGCGCCGGTGAGCACGGTGATGGTCAGCCCGGCGACCACGTGGCTCGGCACGTGCATGACGTGCGCGATAAGCGAAGGCACCAGCGACAGATACAGACCCGACACGGACCATGCGCAGATCATGGCAAGTGAGAGCAGCGCGAATGGCTTGCGTGAGGACGCCGGAACGGAAACCCTTCGCGGTCGCAGGCTGAGCTTGCCGCTCGCATGCGCCATGGGCTCCGGTATCACGGCGACGCCGATGATGAGTGCCGCGAAGGCGACGAGAGGCACCAGGTAGGTCACCACCGTCGGTGCGGGCACGTATTGCACGAGCAAGCCCGAGACCAGCGCACCAGCGCCCATGCCCGCCATCGGAGCGACCCCGTTGACGAGCGCCGCGCGGCCGGGTGAGCGCTCGGGTGCGAGGTCGATGAGTGCCGCGCTCATCGCCCCGGTCGCGAGGCCGACGGAGATTCCCTGGACCGTTCGCGCCGCGAACAGCCAGCCGACGCCTGCCGCCACGATGAACAACACCAGGCTGAGGATGCCGAGCAGTAGCGACACGATCAGTACCGGCCGTCGCCCGAGCGTGTCCGACAGTGAGCCGAACAGCCACAGGCTCGCCAGCACGACCAGCGCGTACACGCCGAAGATCAGCGTGAGCATGGTGGGGGAGAAATGCCATCGCTGCTGGTAGATGACATACATGGGGGAGGGCACCGCGGAGGAGAACAGCATCAGCAGCAACATGATGCCGACCAATCGGAACGCCGCGCGCCGCGACGGCTTCCCGCTGATCGATTGCCTGCCGGATGCCTTGGCGTCGTTCGGCGTCATAGCTGACCCCAGTCATTAGTTCGGCAGATTCCGAACTTATCTAGCGCGGTCGGCATGCGGGATATTCCCGGCAGGTCAGCGGATGCGGCGCCCGGTCTCGGCGCAGGAGTACCCGCCGAGTGCCTCCACCTCGGCCCGGAAATCCGCGCGCTCCAGTAACGCCCACAGCGGTGCCAGTAGCTCGTCGGACAACCCGCGAGTGCGCAGCACCAGGTCATAGGGTTCCTTGGCGACGGGTATGAAATCCAGCCCGAAGGCGCGCGCGGCGGCCAGGATACCCATGCCGGTGTCGGCGCGGTCCGCGGCGACGGCAGCGGCGACGGC
>JBOHEL010000521.1:0-3615 GCA_050700995.1 Sciscionella sp.
CCTCATCCGGGGCCGCCGCCGAACTATGCCAAATGCGGACCGCCGCGACGACCGCGTCGAGGTGTGGCTGCGGGGGCACCGATATCCGAACCCCTGCTGGAAAGTTCCTCGGGTAGCCACGCAGATCGTGCAGTAGGCGCACCCGGTATCCGGCGGCGGCCAGGGTGTCGGCCAGTTCGTCGGCCCCAGGTGTCTCCAGGCACAAGTAGTTTGCCTCGGAGGGCCAGACCCGCACCCCAGCAAGGCGACTGAGCGCGGCGAACATGTGATCCCGGCACTGACGCGCCGCGACGATGCTGTACCGGACTGACTCTGGGTGCGCCAGCAGGTGCCGCACCGCCCGTTGCGCCACGCCGGAGACACTGTTTGGGATCAGCCGCAGTTTCGCTCCTCCTGCCGGTAGACCAGCGAACGCGGTGGAGGCACCGAAACCAACCCGGAGGTTTGCCAAGCCCCACGCCTTGGAGAAGGTGCGCACCACGAAAAGGTTCGGATGGTCGGCCAGCAACTGAAGTGCGGAGGTGGACGCGAAGTCTGCGTACACCTCGTCGATAATCACGACGCCGCGTGCCCGGTCAAGGAACGTGGCGATGTCCGCTAGGTCGAACTGATATCCCAAAGGGTTACGGGGCGAGGAAAGAGAAAAGACCGTGTCCCGCCGCTTCAGGTAGGGCGTCAATGAAGGCAGCAGCTCCGCTGGTTCGCGTACCGGTACGGTGCGGTAGTCCCATCCCTCCTGCCTGGAGATGGTTGCTGCCAGATGGAAGTTGGGGACGACATCCACCACCAAGCCGCGGTAGAGACTTCGCAACAGGACCTCGATCAGCTGGGTGGCACCGGCCGCGACGCGGACAATGCTGGCCGAAAGCCCGAAATGCTCGCCGACAGCTGAAGCGACGCTCTCGCACCACGTCTCGTCCTTGTTGGTCAGATCGACTGGACCGACCGCGGCCATGACCCGTTCCGCGTGGTCGCGCGGATCGAGGAACTGGCTTCCTGTCCAGGCGAGGTCCAGCGTCACCGGAATCTCCGCTTCTTGTCGCCCAACGGAGTGATCCGCTCGCACCGTTCGAACTGGACGTCCTCGTCCGGCAGAAGATCATCGACCGCGATACGCAGCCCACGGTGCACCACGTCCAGATCGGGGTGGCCGACATCTGGGACCCACCGGAGCACGGTCTGCTCTGGTGCGGTCACGACTTGGAAGTCACCCATTCCTGGCAGGAATCCCAGCCGAGCGGTGAGCGCTCTGGTGGGTAATTGCCGGGCGCGAAACTTCAACGTACGCGGTTCCTGGCCCCAAAGTCGCAGCAGGCGCTGGGTGCCGTCCCCGTCGGTATCCAGTTCTGCGTGATCGCCTGTGCGGTACCGCACGAACACGGTGTCACGGTAGAGGAGGTTGGTCAGCAGCAGCTCGCCCACGCCCACTTGACGTGCCGTACCGTCCTCGGTCAGCACCTCCAGCAGCACGTTTTCAGAGAACACGTGATACGGGTCGCCGTCGGGCCGGGTGGCGGCGATTAGCCCTCCCTCAGTGGAGGCCAGCGCATCCACGATAGGCGCGGCGAAGTAGTCAGTGAGCCGTTGTCTGTCGTCCTCGTGTAGCGACTCGCCACTGACCAGGAGCATCCGTGGAGACCACGGCGGGCGCGTAAAACCGCAGTCGAGTAACACCGATCGAAGATCTAGTAGGTAGGTCGGCTTGCCGTAAAGCACAATCGCGCGCAACCGCTCGTATACCGAAGCCACATTGGCCGCGGCAGACAGTTGAATCCGCGCGTAGAGGCCGTAGTTCAGCGACGGCAACGGTCTGACGAAGCTACTGCGGCCCGGCTTGTTGCTGACGAACAGGACGGCGAGCTCACCCGCGCGGAGCTCGCTCACCGGCAGGTCGGCCAGAAGACAAATCCGAGCGAAGAAATCGTAGTTGACCGCGTACCAGGCTGCGTCGTCGAGGGTAATTGTGAGCGGTTCGCCGGTGCTACCGCTGGACCTCAGGATATGCGGTGCGGTGGAGACGGTCGATCGGAACGCGGCGACCCGTTCGGCGTAGAGCGCCCGGTCGACGACCGGTAAGTCAGCCAAGTCGCCGGCGGTGCTCTCTCGGTAAAACGGGACGTTGCTACGGAGATGCCGGATGAGGTCGGCTACCGGATCGCCGCTATGAGGCCGGTTCGACCACGCATGGTGCAAGCGGATCACATCGCGGACCGAGTCCGCCATGTCCGAGTTGGTTGAGCCGTTCGTCATTACCTTGCCCACCGGAGGTACCGAGCTATGCCGATCAGCGCTCACCCGAGCGTCGCCCACCGTTACGGCTTTGGCACGACTGGAAGGGACGTACCGGCTGTAATGTTCCTTTGCCACGTCCAGTTCCGCGTTGTTGGCCAGCTCGAACACGCGGGACAGCTCGACGATGTCGTCCTCCAGATTGAGCCTCGTTCGTTGCTCGCGCAGCGCCGCACACAGGCACTGCATGGCCGCGATCGCCGCACGCAGGCTCTGGTTGGCCCAGATGGCCACCGAGACTCCAGCCTGCTCGAACACGTCCGCGGGGACCTTCGAGTACTTGGTCGGAACAATCGCCACCGGGGCTTGGCCACCCCACGCGGACATGAAGTCCAGAATCTCGTCCGGAATGGTCTTCTTGGAATGGATCGGGATCGCGTCGGCGCCGCAGTCGGTGTAGATTCCACACCGGTCGAGCGCCTCGGTCAACGGGCGCCCGGCCACTAGCGCCTCGCAGCGCGCCACTACGAACAGATCATCGCCCGCAGTGTCCTTTGCGGCCTTGATTCTGCCACAGAACTCAGCCATGTCCGCCAGCGCATGGTGGGAATCGATGAAAGAGTTGGTCTTCGGAAATATCTTGTCCTCTATACACGCACCGCCGACGCCAATCCGTTGCAGCTTACGCGCGACAAGACGCACATTGTTGAAGTCGCGTAGCCGGTGTCGATGTCCACCAGACCAGGGATGGTGACGCGGTCAGCGAGCAGCTCAATTCGTTCCATGACCTGAGTCCAGGACAATTCATTCGAATCACGCAGCCCACTCGTCGCGGACATGCCCAGTCCGGATGCCCAGATGCCCAGAAAGCCGCACTCCTCCGCGATCCGCGCGGACAGGGCGTCATGCGCCCCCATCAAAAAATCCAGGGCATCATGCTCGAAGAGGTCGGCCAGTGCGCGAGCCTTCGTCATTACCGCTCCGTCCTCCGCCCACGTAACCCGTCATTGTGCAGAACGGATAGTGATTCGATCAACAGCTACCTGCTCGCTTACCCGCCGAACAGCCTCCCCGACCAACCGGGTGATCCCTCCGCGACTACGCCGACGTAGAAGATAGAGCGTTGAAACGTCCCGTAAAATACTCACGACTGGTCACACGATCGTGTATTACTCCGCGTGACAGCAGCTTGCATCGGCTCACCAGGTTGATCGAGCGCAGCTCCCGCCGCATCTACCTACGTAATGTCAGCACGTGTGCATCATGACCTCGGCGAGACGTGCCGCAGCGGCGCCGAGATCAGCCGTTCCGTCCAGGATCACTTCTGGCGTTTCTGGAGGCTCGTAAGCCTGCCCGACCCCCGTCATGTTGGGGATCGCCCCAGCG
>JBOHEL010000522.1:0-3589 GCA_050700995.1 Sciscionella sp.
CGGTTAGCGGGCTGCTGAAAGTGGCTCTTGTGTCGCTCAAGTGCGTGAAAGCCACTTTCAGCTCTAACCGTGGGCGCCTGAGGTGCGGGCGATGTCCATCACGTACTCGCCGTAGCCGGACTTGGCCAGCTTCGCGCCCAGCGCGTAGCACTCCTCGGCGTCGATGTATCCCATCCGCAGGGCGATCTCTTCGAGACACGCGATCCGGACGCCGGTGCGGTGTTCCAACACCTGGACGAACTGGGCCGCTTCCAGCAGTGAGTCGTGGGTGCCGGTGTCCAGCCAGGCGAACCCTCTGCCGAGGTCCTCGAGTCGTGCCCGCCCGGCACGCAGGTACGCCAGGTTGACGTCGGTGATCTCCAACTCGCCGCGCGCCGAAGGCCGCAGCTTGTGTGCGATATCAACGACCTCGTTGTCGTAGATATAGAGCCCGGTGATGGCACGGTTGGAGCGGGGGTGCGCTGGCTTCTCCTCGATGGAGAGCAGCGTGCCGTCGCTGCCAATCTCGCCCACGCCGTAGCGCTGCGGATCCTTCACCGGGTAGCCGAACAGCACGCACCCGTCGACGTTGGCCACGTGCCGCCGCAGCACGTTGGAGAACCCCTGGCCGTAGAAGATGTTGTCGCCTAGTACGAGGGCCACATCATCGGCGCCGATGAAGTCGGCGCCGATGACGAACGCCTCGGCCAATCCGTTGGGTTGCGGCTGCTCGGCATACCGAAGCGAGAGCCCGAGCTGCCGACCGTCGCCGAGCAGCCGCTGGAAGCTCGGCAGGTCCGACGGGGTGGAGATGATCAGCACTTCGGTGATTCCCGCCAGCATCAGCACCGAGAGCGGGTAGTAGATCATCGGCTTGTCGTAGACCGGCAGCAGCTGCTTGGACACCGCCTGGGTGATGGGGTGCAGGCGGGTGCCGCTGCCGCCTGCCAGCACGATGCCTTTCATCGATAGTTGGTTTCTGGTGCGGACTGACCCGCGGAAACGCGATTGGGTGCCGGTCGGTGCATGTGGTCATCGTGCCTGGTCAGCAAGCGCTACTACCCTTCTCGATCGGAGCATCACGCAGTGGCTCGCTACCTGAGTCGGTCTCACGGGCCGTATCACGTTGTCTCTTGTTTCGGCACTGGCCGAAGTTGCTGCGGTTCACCCAACGCCGCCAGTACGCGCTTACGGGCGGCAGGAGTCGCCTGGACGTATTCGCGGGTCTGGTTGATGGTCGCATGCCCCATCGCGTCTGAGAGGGCGAACACCTCAAGTCCTGCCTCGGCGAGGCGGGTCGCGGAGCCACGACGAAGAGAGTAGCGCGTCCGGTGCTCCACCTTGGCGCGCTTCGCAGCGCGCGCTGTCGGTTCCGAACGTCATGCTAGCGGTATGACCGTTGTCACCTCTAGATAGTTGCGATCTGCAATTTCCCTTACCGTGATGGGTGGTCGTCGGTGCTGCGTGTTGGCGCTGGCGATCACGATCGTGTCGATGTGCCGCGCCTTGGTGCCTGTCCCCTACCGCACTGGGGCCGGCACTGGGAAACTCGGCACGGTCTGCCGTCACGCCTCCCGTGTCGGCACGCTGGCCGCGGCCTTGCTCCACCGTTGCAGGGGACCGCGAGGCGCGGCCGGTGTCATGCGGTCAGTTGGCAGCGTTGTGGCGGGCCGGTGGTGTCCACCTTCGGAAGCCAAGACGGGGGATGCCAGGCAACGCGGAAGGTGAGCACCACCGACAACTGGACACCGTAGTCACCCGGTGGCCGAGCGCAAGGGGAGCGGTATCGCGTGGGGCGCGGCCGGTGCCGGGGATCGGGTCACCCGCACCGACCGTGAGGTCGGGGTGTGTCAGTGCCAGCAGGGTTGGACTTCGGGTAGTGCGGGTTCGAGTTGGTGGGCGCAGTTCTGCCAGGTTCGGGCGCGCACGTATGTCAGGCACGATTCGTCGGGGTAGGCCCATGGCACGTCGTGCTGGCGCAGCCGCCATGCGGTGTCGAGCATCTGCTTGGCCGCGTCGGCGACGGACTTCGCGGTGCGCAGCATCTCCGAGGCCGCGCGCCGGGTCTCGCCGCGCGCCAGCAGGAGGGAGGCTCCTACCTCGTCACCCGCATCCTGTAGCTGTCGGGCTCGCAGTAGGGACCATCGCGTCTGCTCTCGCCACCGCTGGACGCGCGGCTCCTCGGCCAGTGTGGTGACCTCGACCGTGGTCACTTACCCGCCCGCTTCTGAGACGACGGCACGTTCGTGGTGCAGGGCGAACATGTCGACAACGGGTTTCTGCCGAGCTACCTGCTCGGTGAGGGCGGCGTGAAGATCAGCGCGGAGATCGTGCTTGAGGCGATGCGGGTCTATCGAGCCGAGGGGCTCGTGTGACGGGAGCGCTCATCGCGCCCAACGCCGACGAGTTCGTCAGCCTGTTCCGGAGCTTCCGTCACACCGCCTACCGCCTGGAAACTCTGCAGTCCTACGGTTCCTCAGGCGAGGACGCCGTGTTCGCGGCGTTTCTGGACGGTGCGCGGTATCAACGTCATCCCGGCAAGGTTGCGTGGCTCGATACCATCGATCGCGCCCAGGCAGCGGGCTGCTGGATGGGCCGTGTGCACGTCGTAACCGAGCCGCTGTCGGACTACATGCGATTCGAACTCACCTGGGGCTATCAGCCGAACGTAACCGCAGGAGAGGACATCCACATCCTTCCCGTCGCCGAGGGTGAGTCGTGGCCAGACCTGCCGCGCTACGACTACTGGCTGTTCGACTCCTGCGAGCTGTACCGAATGCATTACGCCGACGACGACGCCGGTACCTGGCTCGGCGTTGAGCATGTCATCAACCCGGCCGAGGTGGTGCAGGCGGGCGCGTGGCGCGACATCGCGTGGCACCATGCTATCCCGTGGCGCGATTATGTGCGGGTGCACCCGGAGCTGGTCGAACATCTCCCGGCTGGCTGACAGGGATCCGTGATGCCCTCACCTGACCCGCGATCCGTGCGCGCCAGACTGGCGACAAGGCTGCGGGAGTTGCGCGCCGACACTGGGATGTCGGGCAATGCGTTTGCCCGCCTTACAAGCTGGCAGCAGTCGCGTGTGTCCCGGCTGGAAACCGGTGCGCAGCTACCGAACGACGATGACCTGACTGTGTGGCTGGATGCCACCAACGCGAGCGGCGCGGCGCGGCGCGGCAGGAACTCCAAGGCTTGACCGATCAGGCGCGTGTCGAGTATTCGAGTTGGCGTAAGGCGTACAGCAACGCCGGTGGTGCCGCACAAAGCCAGGCCGATATCGGTGAGCGCGAACGACGCGCCACCACAACATCCGAGTTCGCCCCGACCATGATCCCAGGCCTACTGCAGACAGCCGGCTACGCTCGCGAGGTCCTCGCACTGCCCACCGGCCCTGCCGCCCACGGCGCGACACCCGAGGCCATGGCCGCCGAGCGCATCAAGCGGCAGGACATCCTCTACCAGCAAGGCCGCAGCGCCCGGTTCGTGCTCGGTGAGGCCGCGCTTCGGACCCGGTTCGGCTCAGTCGACACGCTCGTCGCTCAGCTGGATCGCTTGGTCGCGCTCGCCGGACTGGTCACAGTGGATCTGGCCGTGGTGCCGTTCGCCT
>JBOHEL010000523.1:0-3576 GCA_050700995.1 Sciscionella sp.
GGTTGTGGTCGACCGCCGACGAGCGCTACCGCTGATTGTTCGTCAGCGTTGCCGCCCTGGTGCTGCTATTGGTGGTGGCGACCACGCGCCTGGAGTCTTCGAGGCTTCCGGGCAACGCCGGGCAGTCCGAGGGTTCGGGCGCCGCCGCAACCCACGACCGTGCGCCGGACGAGGAACAAGCATTTTCGAGTACTCGACGGAAGCCCGTGGAGGCTGGCGCGGGCCGGTGATCAGCGCGTCCTGCATGGGACAATCGCGTGGCGGTCCTATGCGTCCCCGTTCAGTGGCTCGATCTCGGACAGCCCGGCGACTCGGCGACGCGCTCGCCTTTACCGGCTTCGGCGTCCTTCTGGTTGCCGGCACCGGTGGCCTGCTCGTCTTCTTCGGGCTCGGACTTCTGGCTTGGCGCCGCCGGCTCGCTGCTCGGCGCTGAACCCGCTGGATAGAAACCGGGTACCAAGGCGGGCGTTGAACTTGCCCCCTCATGAACTGAACTGCTTGCACATGGCGGACCAGGAATGGAGGCGGCGGTCATGGAAGATGCCATCGAGGAGATGGACGCCATAGTGGAAAGCCGTTGGTCACGGCACCGAGCAGTTACCCGTGCGATGGCGGACAGACGCCGCTCGTTGATCGTGCACCTGAGCCTTACCGACGAGGATGAGGAACCGGTGCCCACGGCGCCGGAAGGCGTGGGCGCTGTGGGGCCGGCTGACGTTGTAGTCGATGCTTCAGTCCTCGGTGAGGATCCGGGCCTTGAGTAGGGTCTCGAACTGGTGCTCATTCAGCAGATCGTCTCGGAGCCGGCCGTTGAAGCTCTCGATCCAGGCGTTCTGCCAGGGGGAGCCCGGGTCGATGAGCAGGGGTGTCCGGTTGGCCGATCCCAAACCGCCGGCGTGCCGGGATCTCACGCGAAAGCGAAAGGCGGGGTTCGTAGTGGTTGAACCATCCACCGCGAAGGCGCAAGGGTTTCGACTCGAAGAGGCGTCGATCACCGACTTGCACACGGCGATTCGAACAGGTGAAACGACGTGTACCGACGTGGTGCAGCGTTACCTCGCCCGCGTCCGGGCCTACAACGGCGTGGCGAGCATGCTGGTCACGGCTGACGGTGCTCCGGTGCCGGAGGCTCGTGGTGCTGTGCGCGGCGGCGCGGCACTGAACTTCCCGACCGACACCGTGAACGTCGCCGATGTCCTGCCCGACCTTGACCGTTATATCGGCCCGCCGCTGGAGTACGGCCGCATGGAGCCTACCGCCTCCGATCCTGAGGTCGCTCAGCAGTTCGGGATGATCGTTGGTATGCCAGACGCCGGGCAGGTCAATGCACTTGCCACCTTGAACGTGCGCGGGGAACGTTCAGTCACCTGCAGAGGCGACTTCGACCGGCGGGTGGAAGACGGACCCTTGCCCGAAGGGGCACCAGCGGTGTGCGAGCAGTTCCGCCGGCTGCCGGACGCGGTCGAACAGGCCGCCGCGCTGGACGCGAAGTACGGCAGGAACCCGGATCTCGAGAGACTGCCAATGTACGGCGTCGTGTTCTCGTTCAAGGATTCCTTCGACGTCAAGGACATGCGCTCGACCGGTGGCGGCGACGCTGCCTACGACATCGACTTCCCGGCCCGCGATCACCTGGTCGTGGAGCGGCTTCGGGCCCGGGGCGCGATCATCTTCGCCAAGGCGGTTCAGACCGAGTACAACGGCCGGGTGGAGTATGCCCATGGCCGCAACAAACCGACGAAGGTGTTGCCGTCGACGCTGGGGTACCAGCGCAGCAGCTGGGGCGGCAACCCGTCGAACCCCTACGACACGACCCGGGCCGCGTCGCTCGGTTCGAGCTCGGGCTCGGCGCTGTCGGTTGGCACCAACCTGGTGATGTGCAGTCTGGGGGAAGAGACCCGGGTGTCGTGTCGTGGCCCGTCCAACCACAACGCGGTGGCGCTGATCCTGCCGCACAAGGCGCTAATCGGCTTCGACGGTGGCGCTATCGGCGCGGATATCCACGTGGATCGCACCGGCATCCATGCCCGCATGATCGGCGACGCGGCGCGAATCCTCGACGCCGTCAAAGACCCGGTCGAGGGCTACTACGACCCACGCGATCCGTACACCACGGTGCCGCGCTCCTCGGTGTTGTCAACTCCCTACGCCAGCCACGTCACGGCGTCGGGAGCGGCCGGCTCGCTGGCTGGCGTGCGCATCGGGGTGATCCGCGAGTCCATGTTGCAGCGAGCGGGGAGGAAGACCCGCCAGCCGATCATTCAGGTAGCGACCCGGGAGATCAAGGACGTGCTGGGCGCCCACCTCGGCGCAACGCTGGTCGAGTCATCGCACCCGAGGTGGCCCGGCGATCCGGATCTGGAAACCATGGGGGTCGACTTCACCACCGCCCTCATGCGGCTCATCCCGATCTTTATGCCCGATATCTTGTTCCGGTTGGACGGAACTGGACAGCCGCAGTTCCCCGACGTCGCAGCAGCTGTCGAGCCGACCGAGTTCGCACCTGACGTGGTGCTCGGATCGGGCACGATGAAGCCGATCGACTATCTGGTCGCGTTGGCGGAGGGGCAGATCCCACCACCGGCCAACCTGGACATCGGGGCAATCCAGCAGGAAGAGCTGGCGATGGACTTCCACTTCCACATCGCCCAGTACCTCTCCCGCCGCGTCACCGACTGGCGGGCGCGGGGCTACGCCGAAGCGCTGAACAGCTGGGCAGCGCTGAACGCTCGGTCGAAGTACTGGGGCGCCGACCAACGGGCCTGGTTCAAGAACTGGGAAGAGGTCACCGACATCCGGAACCCCGTTGGCGGCCGGCAAGGGATCAACGAGCGCGTCATGCTGCGCGAGCTGCTGCGCCGAGTCGACATGATGGTCATTTTGGAGAACCACCTCGACGCACTGGTGCGCCTCCACACCCCACTGCCGCCGGGGAAGATCGGAGGCGCCGAGGAGCCGGGCACCAAGATGAACGTCCGAGCCGAGTCCTTCTTCGGGCCGAACGCCGGCCTGACCGAGATGTTGATCCCGGCCGGGTACGTCACCACCGCCTATGACCCGGCATTTCGGTTGAGCGACGACCGCCGCCGGTACGAAGCGGTCGAGACGGACGTCGCCACCCAGCTCGCCCCACCAGGACTTCCGTTTTCCCTCGTGTTCCGCGCCGAACCCGGCAAGGAAGACGTCCTATTGAACATTGCCTCGTCCTACGAGGCCGCGTCGAAGCGCCGCGTGCCACCACCCGCATTCGGGCCGTTGCCGGAGCACGCCGGGTAGTTCTGGTCGGCGGCTCTACGCGACCAGCCGGTTCACCTGGCACTAAGACTGAGGAGTTCGAATGCGTGCGAGCGATGGAGATGTGGGGCTACTGCGAGAGTCCAAAACGCAGCGCATTGTCGACTGATGCGTCGGTGCTATCAAGAGCTGGACCAAAAGCACGTCTACGTCAGCCACGGGCAGGTTGTCTACGACCGCCGCACTGGTGAGCCTCAGACCTCCAGCAGTAGGGCAGCGCCAACTGATCAATCGGTCAGGGCTGCGATCCGGTAGGTGATCGGCCGCCGGTCGCCGTTCAGG
>JBOHEL010000524.1:0-3564 GCA_050700995.1 Sciscionella sp.
GTGCCAGCGTGAGCGCTACCGGACTGCGGGCGCGGCCACTTGCCGAGAAGGCCGCCGTCGTCGCCGATGTCCGCGAGCGGCTGTGGCCGTTGATCGCGCGCGGCACGGTCAAACCGGTGGTACACCAGGAGTTGCCGATGGCGGACGCCGCGCAAGCGCACCGGATGCTCGACGAGGGCGGGGTATTCGGCAAGATCATCCTCCGGGCGGGCTGACCCGATCATACCGCGAAACGGTCAATCACGCTGGCGCGGTCTGTTACGGTCACCGCTACCCAAACCGGCCGCGTCGAGAGGTCCCGTAGATCGTGCTCGCCCTCATCATTGTGCTGGTAGTGCTGGTTATGCTGCTGGCGGCAGTGGCGCTCGTACTGCTCGGCAGGTCGAAGACCCATGCCGCGCAAGCAGCCGAACCCACCAGGACCGACCCGCTCGCCGCCCAGGGCCCCGGTGTGGCCAGCGGTGACCCGCGCGCCATCGGTATCGGTGACATCGTCGAGATCCGCGGCCACAGTTGGGCGGTGCGTGGCCAGTTGCGGTTCCGCGAAGGTAGCTGGCAGTGGCGGGAGCACCTGCTTGAGGACTCCGACGGCAGCCAGCAGTGGTTGTCCGTCGAGGAGGATCCCGACCTCGTGCTGGCGCTATGGACGCCGGTTCCAGGAGCCACCGTGACACCTGGCCCGGCCGCCGTGGAACTCGACGGCCACCGCTACGCCGCGGAGGACGACGGCACCGCGAAGTTCGAAGCCGAGGGTACGACCGGGCTGGACGCCGGCGGCACCGTGAAATACCACGATTACACCGGCACCGGCGGGGCGCTGCTTTCCTTCGAGGACTACGGCGGCACCGGACGGTGGGAAGTCAGCCGGGGGCAGCAGTTGCCGCGCCATGAGCTGCGAGTCTTCCCGGCGTTGTAACCACGATGAGACCCCGCAACTGGTTCCTCCTCGCCGCGCTGTTCGGTGCCATCGGACTGATCTTCGTCGGCTGCTACAGCTTCAGCGGTTCTCCCCGCGGCTATGTGTCCGGCCATTTCCCCAGGGCGGCCCGCTACGACTCGAGCACCGCTCGGGCCTACACCGCGAAGCGGCCACCGACAGCGGTGGCGGCCACCATTGCCGACCACTGGCGCCCGCACGGGAGGATCGTCAACGGCACCGGCGTATTCCTACGGTACCAAAACACCATGATCGTGGTGCGCCCGCGCGAGAGCCACGGATCGCTGATCACCGTGGACGGCTTCCAGCATGCCTACCACCACTACTACGGGATAGTGGGTGGTTACTGGTCCATCCACGGCGGCCACGGAGAACGTTTTCGCGGCGGAGGCCCGGGGGCAGGCAAATGACCGGGATGCCGCGACCGAACTCCGGCGCCGCGCGCGCCGCAGGGATCGCTGCCGTTGGAGTGGCGATCGCGAGCCTGATAGCAGGCTGCGGCAGCGACGGCGGTCTCGCCCAGCCGATGCCGAC
Organism: Sciscionella sp.; assembly: GCA_050700995.1. Classification (GTDB taxonomy): domain Bacteria; phylum Actinomycetota; class Actinomycetes; order Mycobacteriales; family Pseudonocardiaceae; genus JBOHEL01. Next base: position 1,472 of record JBOHEL010000524.1, read on the forward strand.
CCGGCACGACGAGCAGGCGTTGCGGGACTACCTGGCGAAGGCGGCGGACGCGCAGGGCATCTGCTACGGGTGGCAGCTGCGGTTCGACAACCGCTACTCCAGCACGGGCACCGGGACGAGCAGCAGCCCGCCACAAGGCAGCGCCCCATGCACCCGTTCCGTGACGCTCTCGGTGTCGGTGACCTGGACTTCGAGCAGTAGCGAGAGCGCGGATTCCGCTTCGGTGAGGCTGCACTCCACGCCGAATCTGGCCGGGAAGCTGCCCGCTACCGCCGCGCTGAGCAACGCGGGAATCAACGCCGCCGGGTTCGTCGACGACCCGGGTGGTGAGTTGGACCGTTCGCTGCGCTCACTGCCGCTGCTGCTCTCCGAATCGGCGGGCGTAGCCACGGTGCCGCAGCAGAGCACGCCGTCCTCGGTCGATCCCCCCGCCCAGGTCGGTTCCGACCGCTGGCGCGCCCACGGCACCCTGGTCATCCTCGGCGGGATCGCACTACTGATCGCCGTGCTGGTAGCGATCGGTGGCACGGTGGCGCTACGCAGGCGGCGGTCGAGTGTCCCGGAGGTGAAGCAGTACCTGCGGGAACACGACAGGTTAGGCCCCGCACGGCAAGTACCACCGTCACCGGGTCTCGGCGGTCAACTCCCACCGTGGCAGGGGCCGCCACCACCCCCAGAACGTCCGCAACCACCCACACCCGCACGCTGACCGACGGCGAAGGAACGACATGCTCAACCACATCACCACCGGGTTGCTCGCGACACTGGCCTACGGTGCCGTCGGCATCGTGCTGCTCGGCCTCGGCTACCTGATGATCGACCTCGTGACGCCGGGCCGACTCGGCACCCTGATCTGGACCAACCGCAACCGCAACGCCGCCGTGGTACTGGTCTCCGGCCTGCTCGCGGTCGGCACCATCATCACCACGGCGATCGTGACAAGCGCCGACGACCTTGGCGCAGGTCTTGCCTCCACCGCGGCATACGGCGTGCTCGGCCTGCTGTTCATGGCGCTTGGCTTCCTGCTGCTCGACGTAGCCACCCCTGGCAAGCTCGGCGCACTGCTGGTGGACGACCGGCCGCACCCAGCGATCTGGGTGAGCAGCGCGATCAACCTCGCACTCGGCGCGATCATCGCCGCGGCGATCTCTTGACGGAAACCGCCGCCGCAGCCGAGCTGACCGAAGCCACACCAACCGATCATGGCGGGCCGTCCTTGCGGCGTTTCGGGGTGCTACTGACGGTCTTCCTCTGCGCCGCCTGTGGTCTGGTTTACGAGCTCGCGCTGGTGGCGCTCGGTAGCTACCTGATCGGCGACGCGATCAGCCAGGCGTCCATCGTTCTCGCGGTGATGGTGTTCGCCATGGGGTGTGGCGCGCTGGCGGCGAAACCATTGCAGCGCAAGGCGGAAGCTGCCTTCGCGGGGGTGGAGATTTTGCTGGCGCTGCTTGGCGGCAGCTCGGTGTTGGCGCTGTATGCCTGCTATGCGTGGCTGAACCTGTACCAGCCTGCGATGGTGATCATGGCGTTCCTGGTGGGGCTGCTGATCGGCGCCGAGATTCCGCTACTGATGGTGCTGCTGCAACGGATCAGGCGGCAGGAAGCCGGCCCTGCCGTCTCCGACATGTTCGCCGCCGACTACATCGGTGGGCTGCTCGGCGGGCTGGCGTTCCCGTTCCTACTGCTTCCGATCTTCGGCTTGGTCCGCGGCGCGCTGCTGGTTGGCACGCTGAACGCGGTGGCGGGCCTGGCACTTGTGCTCGGGATGTTCCGGTCCGCGCTTTCCCGCCGTGGCCGCACCCTGCTGCCCTGCCTTGCCGTGCTGGTGGTGGCGCTGCTGGTGGTGGTTTTCGCCATGGCGGGAAAGTTTGAGGTCCGTGCCAGGCAAGCGCTCTACGACGATCCGATCGTGGTCGCGGAGCGCAGTCAGTACCAGGAGATCGTGCTCACGCAGTCGATATCCGGGTCCGACGTACGGCTGTTCCTCGACGGAGACCTGCAGTTCAGCTCGCCGGATGAGTACCGCTACCACGAGACCCTTGTGCATCCGGTGCTCGCGGCACGCCGGCACTCTGTGCTGATACTCGGCGGCG
>JBOHEL010000525.1:0-3533 GCA_050700995.1 Sciscionella sp.
TCCCGGTTCACCTTGAGCTTTAGCCGCCGTTCGATCACGTCACAGACGCTGTCGAACACCCGCTGGGCGGCCCGTTCGCTGCGCACGAAGACCCGCAGGTCATCTGCTTATGCCGAGTACCGGATTATGCCGATCGTGGTGGTGAAGGTGCTGGTCAGCGGGGTTAGATCTGCTGGGTGGTCGGCATAATCTGGGTTGGTCAGAGGGTCTGCAGGAAGGTCAACAGGGTGTCCGGAGGGGTGTAGCGGCCAGGGATGCCGCCGGGCTGCGCGATGCGGGCTAGGGCACGTTCTTTGATCGTCATGTCGGCGTGCAGGTAGATTTGCGTGGTTTCGGCTGATTCGTGACCGAGCCAGAGCGCGATCACGGAGGTGTCCACGCCGGCGTGGAGAAGTGCCATCGCAGTCGAGTGTCGCAGCGTGTGTGGGGTGACCTTCTTGTCGGTGAGTGAAGGGCAGTGGGCTGCGGCGGTCCGGGTGTGTTTGGCGACGAGATGTTCAACGGCGTCGCGGCTGAGCGGGGTTCCGCGTCGGGTGGGAAACAGCGGATCAGTTGGCCGGCCTTGGCGTTCTTTGAGCCAGGCTCGCAGAACTTTGGTAGTGAGGCTGGTCAGCGGGGTGCATCGACCTTTGCGGCCTTTTCCGTGGCAGCGGAGGTGGGGGCCGGGCCCGAGCTGGGTGTCGGCGAGGGTGAGGCCGGTCAGCTCGCTGACTCGCAGTCCGGTGTGGATGGCGACCAGGAGCAGCGCGTGGTCACGCCGTCCGGTCCAGGTGGTCTGATCGGGTGCGGCCACGAGGGCGTCGGTCTCTGGTCCGGTCAGGAAGGTGATGATCGCGCGGTCGAAGCGTTTGGGTGGGATGGCCAGGACTCGTTGGATGATGGCGGCGTGTTCGGGGGCTCGTAGCGCGGCGTAGCGGAAGAACGAGTGCACGGCGGCTAGGCGGGCGTTGCGAGTCGCGGTGCTATTGCCCCGGGTCAGCTCCAGGTACTGCAGGAACGCACCGATTGCGGGGGCGTCGAGATCGCTGATGCTCAATCGGGCCGGGGCCTGTCCGGTGCGCTGGGTGAGGAAGCCGAGCAGGAGTGTGAAGGTGTCGCGGTAGGCGCTGACCGTGTGGGGGCTGGCTTGACGCTGGAGCATCAGCTTGTCGGTGAAGAACCCTTGCAGCAGGGGCGCTAGATCGCTCATGACTGGCCCCCGAAGGCGTGTTCCAGGCGTTGGGCGGCCAGGGCCAGCAGCTCAGGTGATCCGCTGAGGTACCAGTAGGTGGATTTGGGGTCGGTGTGGCCGAGATAGGTGGTCAATACCGGCAGGCGGGCCTGGACGTCGATGCCGGCGCGGTAGGAGTCCAGCAAGGTCGCGACGGTGAAGGAGTGACGCAGATCATGGATTCGCTGACGCCGTCGTCCGGGGACAGGTTCGATGCCCGCTGCGGTCAGCAGGGCGGCGAAGGTAGGTGGCATGTTGGCGGAGTCCAGGCGGGTGCCGCGGGTGGAGACGAAAAAGCTCGGCACCACCGCCGCCGGGCATAGCTGGTCGCGCTGGCGGTCGTAGTCGCGCAGCGCAGCGGTGGTGGACGCGTGCACCGGGACGTCGCGTGACTTGCCGAATTTGGAGTCGCGCACCGTGAGGACACCGTGCTGGAGGTCGACGTCGCTGCGGTCGAGGCGGCAGGCTTCGCTGACCCGCAGGCCGGTCACTGCCAGCAAGCCCAGCACCGTCTGCCAGGTCCGGCCCCGCAGCGCAGGCGTCAGCCGCCCGGCTGCGGCCAGCAGCGCGGTGATCTCCTCGGGTGAGTACAGATACGGCGTGATCCGCCGGTAATGGTGGGGCAGGATGTCGTCGGGCGGGACTTCGGTGGCCGCATCCAGGGTCTTGAGGTGTCGGGCGAAGATCCGCACGACATCCAAGCGGCGGCTCCAGTGCACCGCGTCGGTGCTGGCCCGGGGTGTGGAGGTCGCCCAGGTGACCGCGGCATCGGTGGTGATGGCATTAGCGCCGGTGGATTCGAGGTAGCTGATGAAGCTCATCAGCTTCGCGCTCCAGGTGCTCAGCTTGAACCCCAGCGCGCGGCGCATGGCCAGATACTCCTGCGCCCGCTGCCGTAGCGTGATCATGATGCGTCGCTGGCCGGTGCGGTGATGGGCCAGGGCCGGGCCAGCGTCTGCAACGCCGTGTAGTCGACTTTGGCGTAGATGGTGGTGCTGAGCTGGCTTCGGTGCCGCAGCAGTTGCCCGACCTCGGTCAACGGGGCCCCGCCCGCAGCAGGTCGGTGGCCAGACTGTGCCGCAGACGGTGCGCGCCAAGCCGGGGCAGCCCCGCCTTCTCACAGGCCCGGCCCATGATCGCCCGGACCGTGGACCCCGACATGGCCTGGTAGGGGGCGCGGGCTGTGACGAACAGTGTTGGGCAGCAGCACACGGGCCGTCCGCCGGTGACATAGGCAGCCAGTGCCTCACCGACCTCGACAGGAAGAGGGACCCGCTCGACCCGCGATCCCTTGCCCCGCACGATGACCTCCCCGGCTCGCCAGTCCACATCATCAAGGCCCAGCGCGGCAGCTTCCGCACCGCGAAGCCCCAACCGCGCCAACACGGTCAGCACCGCGTGATCTCGCAGCCCCGCCGGGGTGCAGGTGTCCGGGCCGGCCAGCACGGCCTCGACCTGCCCACGGACCAGCCCACGCGGCACAGCCGACAGCCTCCAGCCCGCCACCGCCGGGACCGCACCCACCAGCGGAGCCGAGATCAGGCCTTCCACGTGCAGGAACCGCAGCAATGAGCGCGTCGCGGTGACCAGCGTCTTAGCCGACCAGACGCGGGCGGATCGGCCAGCCTGACCCAGGATGAAGGAAATGACCGCCCCTGCGTCCAGTCGCTGCAGCGAACGATCCAACGGCTCGGCCAGATCGGCGAGGAACTTACGGCCCTGGACGAGGTAACAGCGCACCGATTCGGCAGCCAGACCCCGTTCACCGAGCAGATAATCACGGTAATCGGCCAGCAGCACCTCCACCGGCGTGCCGTCATTCGCCGCGTCCCGGGGAATCGCTCCACACCCACGCAGGAACCGCAGCAACGGGCCGAGCCCGCGCCGGGCCACACCCTCCGCGGAAGTCACCTCCCGCCGAAGGGCCAAGAAGTCCTCCACCGCCCGTGGCGTCAGCCTGGCCGGCGCAATGCCGTGCTGGTGCATCCAGTCGCTCAGACGCGCCATCGCCCGCACAATGTCGGTCACCGACACCGGCGCATAACCCACCCGCGTCAACTCCGCCCGCAGCGCAGTCTCATACGGCGCCATCGGCCCGGTCACCGTGAGGCGAACCGATCCACCTGCATCCATGATCTTCTCCCGTCTGGAGGGGCTGGACTACTCGCTCCACCCAGACGGAGAAACCACCAGATCACAAGCCCGGATTATGCCGACCACCCAGCAGATCTAACCCCGCTGACCAGCACCTTCACCACCACGATCGGCATAATCCGGTACTCGGCATAAGCGGATTTATGCCGACGTCGGCATAAATCTGCGT
>JBOHEL010000526.1:0-3532 GCA_050700995.1 Sciscionella sp.
GCCGGAGCCTCTAAGTACACGATCGGGTAATAATCTCCCACCCATGCAGTTACCGTGGCGATTCGCTCCGCTGGCGGCGCTGTCGAGTCGATGGACGGCCCTTGTCGCAGTCGCGACCGGCCTGCTGCTCGCCTTCGTCGCGGGCGCCGCCGTGCTCTACACCAGCGCGACGAGCAGCGCCGCACTGGCCTACGAGAAGTCCCAGTACTGCGCGCAGACCGTGCCGCCATCGCTGGAACAGTCGAATGTGACCGGCAGGCAGGCGCTGGCGATCCGCGACGCCGCGCGGCGGATGGGACCCAAGCACGGGTTCAACACCGTGCTCGCCGCGATGTACACCACAAGCGGCAAGATCCAGTTCCACGGCCTGCACCCCTACGTGCGCTACGGCTACCGTGACGGCGCCTTCGACCACCTCACCGTGCTGCAAGGCGGCGGGCGCGACGGCATCTGGCTGCCTGACAACATCGCCAGCCAAACCCACGCCAGAATCGGGCAGACCAACGACGCGGCGGGTTCCCCCCGGTGTCCGGGATCTACCGCCAGCTGCACAATCCGCTCCCGTCGTGGTGGTGCTCGGAGCAGAGCGACGTCACCACGCCCAGCATGGCGGGCGACGGTCAGAGCTCGCCAGTGGTGTTCCTGCCCAGCCCCACGCTGCTCTCCGGCGTCGGTCCGGTGCTCTCCGTCACGGTGCGCTTCCCCGTCGCAGCGCCCGGTACCCTCTCCGCGACCAAGGACCTGCAGCAGCGCGGGAACACCATGCTCGCGGCACTGCGCCGCGACCTCGCAGCAAAGGGTATGGGGCTGGTCGGTATCGGGATCGAACGCTTCGCGCGCCCACTGACGTTGGTCGAGCAGTCCGCGCGCAACGTGCTCGACTCGGTGTTGCCGCTGACCGCGGTGAGCCTATTTGTCGGGCTTGCCGGGGTCAGCGCACTGGCGGTGCAGTGGTCGCAGCGCCGTAAGGCGGAGCTGCGGTTGCTCTGGACCCGAGGTAGTTCGCCGCTGGCGCTCGGCGGTAAGGCGTTGCTGGAACTCGCGATACCGATACTGCTCGGCTGCGTCGCCGGGCTACTGCTCGCGCGATTCCTGCTCGGCGCGTACGCCCCGTCAACGGCGTTGGACCCGGGTACCACAGGGCTGGCGATCATGGTGGTGGTTGGGGTCTTCGCGCTGGCGCTGCTGACGCTGGCGGGTACCGCCACCTGGCGGACCGCCAGGATGTTTCAGTCGGTACGCCGGGGCCCGTCGCGCTGGCAGCGCAGGCTGCGGCTGGTGCCGTGGGAGCTGACCACCGCGGGCCTCGCGGTGTTCGCATGGACGCGGCTGGCCGAAGGGTTGGTGCACGCGCCAGGGGGCGGGGTCGGCCCGGCCAAGATCGACCCGCTGGCGCTGGCCTTCCCGCTGCTTGTCGTGGTGACGGTGGCGGGACTGGCTTCCAGGTTGCTGCGGCTGGCGCTGCGGGCCTCGCACCGGATGAAGTGGTGGCGGGTGCCTTCGGTGCAGCTCGCGGTGCGGCGCCTCGCCGCGGCAGCCGGTTCCGTAGGAGGCGTGCTGCTGGTCGGGGTACTGGCGATCGGCACCCTCACCATTGGCCAGGGCGTTGCGGGCGGCGAGCACGCGGCGCTGCTCGCCAAGTCCGGCACGCTGATCGGAGCGAACAGTTCCGTGCAGCTAGCCACGACCGTCGTGCAGGACAACGAACCACTGCCCGCGAGCCTGCGCGGCGACAGCACCCTCATCGGCGTGGACAGCGGGCCGCAGGACATCCCCGTCATGGTCATCGATCCCGCGACCTACACCAGGGGCGCCTGGCTGGACCCGAACCGGACGGGCGAGACGAAGGATCTGCTGCGGCTGCTCAGCACCCCGGCACCCGACGGGCAGGCGCCCGCTATCCGGGTCGGCAACGCCCGCGCGGGCCACTTCCAGCCCAGCGACCTACGGCCGTTCACCACGGTCGGCTCGGTGAAACGCTTCCCCGGCATGAAGAATGGCTCAGGCTACCTGGTCGCCCGCTCCGCGGTGGCCGAACCACGGCTGATCAGCTCCTGGTACCTGTGGTCCAACGCGAACGTCTGCACCGTTAGCGCCACGCTGGCACGCGCCGGGATCTATTTCCTCGACGCCAGGTCCATGCAGCACGCGCTGGACGCGTTGCCCTTCTACACCGTGGTCTGGACATTCGGGTTCATCACCGCCCTCGGCATCGTGCTCGCCGTCGTCGCTGCCGCGTCTTTGCTGCTCGCGGTGGAGACCAGGCGGCGGCAGAACGCGCTGTCCGGTGCGCTGGCAGGCCGGATGGGACTGCTTCCAAGAACGCTCATCGGCAGTCACTGCGCCGAGCTCGGCACCATCGCGGTGTTGATCATTATCGTGGGTGGCGTGGTAGGGCTCCTCAGTGCCGCGCTGTCCGCGCCACGGCTTGACCCCGCGCCGTGGCTGGTTCCGCAGCCGGTGCCCGCGGGCCTGCTGCCACTCATGTCGATCACCGTCGGCTGTGGCGCGCTCGTGGTGGCCGCCGCGACCTGGATCGCGGTCCGTGCGATACGTACCGCCCATGTCGAGGAGCTGATCCGTGGCTGAGCGATCACCGCGCCCGGTGCTGTCCCTGCACAGTGTGACCGTCGAGTACCGCACCCCGGCCGGGGCGGTGACCGCCGTCGAGGACGTCTCGATCACGGTGCCCGGTACCGGAATCACCGTGCTTTCCGGCCCTTCCGGGTCGGGAAAATCTACGCTGTTGCGGATATTGAGCCTGGTGGACCGCCCGAGTTTCGGCACAGTGGAGCTGGACGGCAAGGTGGTCAGCGGGTTCTCCCATCGCGCGTTGCGCAGGTTGCGCCGCAACCGTATCGCGCTGATGGTGCAGAACCCGGTGGACAACCTGCTCGCGCAACTTACGGTAGGCGACAACCTGCGCGCAGCCGCCCAGACCGCGCACCGGCCACCGCCTGGGCCGCAGCTGCTGGAGACGCTGGGGCTGGCTGGCACCGGCGGCTGGCGCATCCCCGCGCTTTCCGGTGGCCAGCAGCAACGACTGGCGTTCGGTTGCGCACTGGCCAGGGGTGCGGGGGTGCTGCTGGCCGACGAACCGACCCCCCAACTTGACACCGCCTCCGCCGACCTGGTGCTGCAGACGCTGACCGCGCTCGCGGAGCGCTCGCTGCCGGTTGTGGTGGCATCCCACGACCCCAGGCTCGTAGCGTTGAGTCATACCCTGATCCGGCTACGCGACGGCAGGGTCGACACGGACCAGGCGGGGGCGGTGCGATGACAACCTATGGAGGCGGCTTATGGCCGCTGTGGTGACCGCGGCCCTCGCCGCGTCCGAAGTGGTCCGCTCGTTCGACCATCCGGCCGGCCCGGTGCGGGTGCTCGATGCCCTCGACCTGCGGGTGTGGGCCGGCGAGCTGGTGACCATCAGCGGGCCGTCGGGCTCGGGCAAGAGCGCGCTGCTCTCGATCCTGTGCGGCTTCGACCGGCCGGATTCGGGCAGGGTGTCGCTGCTCGGCGCACCGATGACCTC
>JBOHEL010000527.1:0-3516 GCA_050700995.1 Sciscionella sp.
CGTCAAGGTCTGTCTTGATTATCTCGCTGGCGAGGGAGCCGAGGCTGCAGCCTTCCTGGTAGGCGCGCTCGTAGGTGATGTAGCAGTCCGCCCATGCCCGAAACGCGGTGAGGTTGTCGAAGCAGGTGAATCGTTCACTGCGATGGAAGGTGAGGACGCTTTCGGCCTGCCACGCGATGACGGCCAGGACGAGGTCTTCCTTGGTCGGGAAGTAGTGGTTGATCTGCGATCCGCTGACGCCAGCGGCGACGCGAAGCGTCTCGTTGTTCGTCGCGTGGACACCCTTGGTGTAGATGAGTTCGGCAGCGTGTTCCAGGATGCGGGCACGCGTTGCCTGGCCCTTGTCGGTGAGCTTGCGAGGCACTCCAGCTGTGGCTTCCACGGCTCAACGATACCCCTAATTGGGCTTGACAGCCCATTCCTCAGAGTGTTTGCTCAGAACTGGGCCGACAAGCCCACAATCAGGCGGCGTGGCTCCGGCAGGTAAGCGGCGGCGGCCACACCACCGAGGTACACGAGTAAGGGGAACGCTCCATGAAAGCGATCGTGGTAACTGATCAGGCCGCAGGAATGGCCGGAATGACGCTGGTAGAACGGCCTGAGCCGTCGCCAGCGATCAACGACGTCGTCGTTGAGATCCATGCATCGGGATTCGTGCCAACCGAGCTGGAATGGCCCTCGACGTGGACCGATCGCGCCGGCCATGACAAGACGCCGTCGACCCTCGGCCACGTCTTGCCGGAGTGGTGACCGTCCTCGGGTACGGCACGACCGGACTCTCGGTAGGACAGCGGGTGTTAGGCCTCGCTGATTGGCATCGCGACGGCACCCTGGCTGAGTATGTCGCCATCGAGGCCCGCAACCTGGCGCCCCTGCCCGGGGATGTCGACTTCACGGTGGGAGCGAGCCTGCCCATCTCGGGACTGACGGCGTGGCAGGGGCTGTTTCAGCACGGCCGCCTCCAGTCGGGTCAGAGCGTCCTCGCGCACGGCGCGGCCGGCGCGGTCGGGACGATGGTGACCCAACTCGCGCGCGAGGCCGGCGCCTACGTCATCGGCACCGGACGCGCGGCGGACCGCCAGAAGGCGCTCGACTTCGGCATGCACGAGTTCGTCGACCTTGCCAACGACGCGCTGGAAGACATCGGCGATGTCGACCTGGTATTCGACGTCATCGGCGGCGACATCCAGAAGCGGTCCGCGGCTCTGGTCCGGCCCGGAGGAACACTGGTGACCGTGGTCGCGCCGCCCGAAGCACGACCTGCGAATGGCCTGGCGATCGACTTTGTCGTCGAGTCCGATCGTGCGCAGCTGACTGAGATTGTCCAGCGAGTCCGAGACGGACGGCTGCGTACCAACATCGGCGACGTCGCGGATCTCGATGACGCCGTTGCCGCCCTCAACCCAACCAAGCGACGCAATGGGAAGACGGTCGTCCGGGTGCGGCCGTAGGAGTTTTTTGTGAGGGATCGCCGACCGGAACTGCGGTAACCGGCGCCTCGAGCGCGCCTTCCGCACTGGCGGCGGCAGATGCGTGCGTTCAGAGTTCCCCTTTACCGCTTTGCGGGCCTAGGTTTGGAGCGTGCCAAAGACGATCAAGGGCAACTCAGGGCGAAGGCCGCCTGAGCCGACAGCGGACCACTCCGACATCGACCAGTGGGTCGGGCGCCTGATGCCAGACCTACAACCGATCGTCAAAGGGGTGGACGAGTCCATTCGAGCGAGAGTTCGAGACCTCCACTACGCCGTCAAATACAAGAGGGCCTTCTACGGCTCACCAGAACTCGGGTGGATCATCGAGATAGCCCCCTACGACGTCTCGGTGAATGTCCTCTTCCTTGGAGGCGCGGACTTCAACCCCCCGCCTCCACTCGGAACCGCCGACCGAACCCGCTATGTCAAAGTCGGGACTCCGCACGAGGGAAAGCGACCGGAGCTGCTCGACTGGATCGAGCAAGCCGGTCGCACACCCGGCTGGAAGTAAGGGGCGCCGCACGCTCGGCAGCATGTTGGTGCGTTCCGCAAGAGGATCCGTTATCAAGACTGCTGCGAGCATCATCGACCGTTTTCGCAGTGCCTTCCAGAGCCGAGGTGCCGTTCAGTCGGGGTGCACCGATGGATGGTCGAGTTGGGTGTCGTTCCAGTCGGCGGCCTCCTGCCGGAGCACGCCGACTGATCGGCGATGCAGCTCGACCGGGTCTTGCTCGTCGAGCTCGAAGATGTTGCCGAAGAAGTCGGCCTGACCGAGGTGTCGGCGCGCGAGATCGAGGTCGCCCGTGATGACCACGCCGGATCCGCTCTCGTCGGGCACGGCGAACTGCCGCATACCGACTCGCGATCGAGCGCCAAGCACAGCGCCTGTGTGCACGATTGACCCGGCTCCAAGCCTGCTGCCCGCGCCGACCCGGGCCCCTTGAAACACCATCGCCTGCGTCGCGACGTAAACCGCTTGGCCGAGCTCGCAGCCAACCAGCACGGCACCCGGGCCGATCAGCGAGTCGGCCTCGATCCTGGCAGGAAACGCAGGTCGATGGGCACCACCGACTGACCGGACGACGGCATTCGGCATGACGACCACGCCTTCGCCCAGAGTGACTGGCGGACCCGAGCTGGTCAGGACCGCGCCGACGTCGACCACGCAGTGCTCCCCGAGCACCACGTTGCCGACCACATGTGCACCCGGGGCAATGCGAGCACTGGCCGGAATCACCGGGGCTCGACCGGCGCGCTGGACGATCACGCCGACAATCCTGCCCCAATGATGTACCGGAGCGCGCCACATTGCCTGTGCCGAACTGTGTGCCGACGCGCGGAACGCCCCGGAACTGGCCGTCGACGGCGTAAGCCGGCACGTTACCCTAGGTCAAGCTGAACATCGGTGGCTCGGTCTCTGACCCGACCGACCCCATCGGGAGACTGCTGTTCACTGCGCTGTCCATGGTCGCCGAGTTCGAGGCCGACCTCGCCCGCCTGCGCACCCGCGAAGGTATGGCGGTCGCGAAGGCCAAGGGGCGGCTGCGCGGCAAGAAACCCAAACTCAGCCGCTCGCAGGAAGCTCACCTCGTCGAGCTGCATCGCGCCAGGCGACACACCACGACTGAACTGGCCGAACTGTTCAACATCGCCCGCTCCACCGTCTACCGCGCCATCCAACGCGCCCGCGCCGAGTAAGAAGCCCCACATCATCCGGCCGGCGGGCGCTGGAATCGTTGTTATTTCGCCAGTCCGGCGGGCTCTGACCGGGACTCCTCACGTAGTGGATCCACCTGCGTTCGAACCGTCGAGGGTAACTCCGGCCGAATCGGCCCGCTAACGCCGCTGACCGCTCGGTTGCTGCTCAAACCCCGAGGCGGTCGATTGCCCCTGGGCGTAGCTACCCAAGAACTGGGCCGATTGAGCGCACACCGGAAGGTTGCCGAGGTTTCGGACGTGCCCGGCTCGCCATCATCGCGAACATGAAAGCCTCGGCGCTGCGCGAGTTCATCGGCGAAAACATCGCTCCCGGTAGCCTCGTGAT
>JBOHEL010000528.1:0-3509 GCA_050700995.1 Sciscionella sp.
CGCGCACGAGTTCGTAGAAGTCCCAGTACTCCTGAAGCTTTCCGGCACGAGCGCGCTCGCTGGGGCCGGACCGCAGAACATCCCTGGCGGCTGCGGCCCACTCGGGGCTGAAGAACGTCGGCGCACCCATGTCCTCAGCCACCCGTCAGTACCGGCTGGACCTTTTCGAGCAGTTTCTCAAGATCTTCCGACAGCGAGATACCGACATCGTTGAGCTTGCGGCGCAGTTGCTGGAACAGCAGGAAACGCACCTCCTCCTCGGTCCAGCCGAGCGGTTCGTAGTAGACGCGCCTGCTGGCGACACCGCTGAGGGTGAGGATCGTGCCGAGGGTGTCGTGGATCTCCCGCAGCATGGTCGGGTCCCGCCGGACGGCGTCTTGCAGGTACCTCATGCCGCCCTGCACGTGCCGCGACTCGTCGCGGCACGTGGCGGTGAATCCGGTGTAGTAGGCGGGAAGGAAGCCGCGCCACCTGGCGTAGGACAGCGTGACCTTCATGACCGACAGCGCCAGCACACCCTCGATCCACAGGAAGTACGTCGTCGCGTAACGGACCCTGGCCCGCTCGTCGTAGGGGTTCCGACGCAACTCCTCCGCCTGGTATGCGAGCAGGCCGAAGGGGCCGACGAAGGTCTCCTGCACCCAGGGAAACGTCTTGTCGAGCACCGTCATCATGTCGTCGCCCTCGATGCCGACGACTTCCCGGTAGAAGCGATCGAAGAATACGGTGTGCCGCGCCTCGTCCTCGATCTGCGCGGCGATGTGGAGCTTCTCCTCCTCGGCGGCACCGATCATGAACACCGGCAGCTCGATCTCCACCTGCCGCTCGCCGTGGTGGAACCCGGAGGAGATGCCGATGAAGGATGTCCGTTCCTCCTCGGTCATCTTCTCCGTCCAGTCGATCCTGTCCTGCGAGAAGTCGAGCTCGTAGACATCCCAGCGCTGCTTGAGGTATTTGCGGTAGAGCGTGACGAAGTCGGGCAACCGGCGCAGTCCTTTATGGACATATTCGATGACGTCGTCGATGTCGACGTCGCGAATGCCTCGCAGGTTCCGGTCCTCGATATCGGTGACCTCCCGCTCGGAGAGCGCGCGCGGGCCCTCGTGCAGCACGGCCGTCGGGCTCTTGATTTCGGCCATCACGCCACCTTCCCGCAGGGTATCGCTCGTCATGGACGCTACTGTCCGGCGCCGCGTGGACACAAGAGCCGCGGCCCTCACCCTGCCACCGGGTACAGGGTGAGGTGCCCCTTGCCGGACGCCGGAGACGACACATCCCACACCCCTGGGCGTTGCCGCACCCATCCCGGCCCCCACACCAGGTGGTATCGCACGGGTACCGGGCGCACGCAGCGGTCGAGCCGGTGATAGTTGAGTGCCAGAGCCCACCGGAGCGTAGGCGCCGCGGCGCGGGTCTGCGCTTCGATGAACGGCAGCGCCCTGCCAGGGTCGGAGAACTGGTCAGTAACTTCGCAATGGCAGTAGAACACCAGCGTGCCGAGCTCGCCAGGGCTCTCGACGGCGGCACCGGCGAGCATCGGACGCATCTGCTCGCCGACCCTGGCATAGTCGGCGGGTTCGGCATAGTTGCCGAAGATCGGCGGCGCGTGCCACGGCAGGCCATGCAGCAGGTCAGTAACCAGCGGGGCGAGCGCCAGCACCAGCCCTAGGGACATGCCTGCCGGGCGGTGCCGCACGAACCGAGCGAGCGCCACGACGAAGAACGCATCGAGCGCCGCCAGCGTCGGCACGTAGTACCAGAGGTACGGCGGCACAGCGAGCGCGCAGTATGCCCCGAAGTAACCGACACCTGCCACGGCGAACAGTGCGGCAGGTGCCAGCCGGTTCGACACCCGGCCCGCCGAGCGTGCCACCAGCCATGCCAGCAGTGCGAGTAGCCCGAGCGCGGCGGGCAGCAGCGACACGATCGCGGGCCAGAAGCTGTCGCGCAGGAACAGCACCAGGCCGCCCGCGAAACTCCAGCCGCCCGGATAGACCTGCAGTTGCTTGATGGCCAGCGTGTCGGGTATCGCGGAGCCGAGCACGGTCCAGCTCCACACGAACCACGGCACGGTGACGAGCAGCATCGGCGCCAACGCACGCCACCAGCGCCGCCGGACCGTTGCGCTGCCAAGGCCGAGCACCACGACGAACACCACCGCGTCCAGCCGGGTCAGCAGTGCGAGCCCCGCCAGCAACCCGAACATCAGCGGGCGCGCTCGGATCGCTTCCGACACCAAGCCGAGGAGTAACGCGACCAGTAGCGCGGTCTCAAGGCCAATCGCAGAGAGAGCCAGCGGGCTGAGCAGGAGCACAGCGATGCCCAGTGCTCGGCCGGACGCCGGTATCCGCAGCGCATGGGTGATCCGGATCAACCACCACGCGGTAGCCGTCAGCGCGGCGACGGTCACGACGCCGAGCGCGGCGACCGGGTGAGGGCCACCGGCGACGATCCGGCACCCGGCCATCACCATCGCGAGCAACAGCACGTTCAGCGGCGAGGTCGCGGTGTTTGACTGCAGCTGCGACGTGAGCCCCCAGGTGCCGTGCACGGCCAGTGTCCTTGCGTAGTCGAGGGTGATGTAGCCGTCGTCGCCGAGGCCTGCGTGTGCCAGCCAGAACACCACGACCGCAAGGGCGGCCGCACAGCCGCACCAGATCGCGTCGTTGCGGTGGCGACTGCACCATGCGGGGGCCGGGGGCGCTGCGGCCCCGACGGCGCCTGCGAGCGTCATGGATTCCTCGCGATCACGCAGTGCTGCCGACTGGTGCGGGAGGCGGCGACTTGACCAGGTGCCGGTAGGACCAGTAACTGGCGTAAAGCAGCAGCGCCAGGCTGCCGATCGCGAAGCCGACGGTCGCCGCGCGGGTGAAGGGGTGTGGGATGCCGTCGGGCTGGATCAGCAGCAGTGGGATCGTGGCGAGCACGATCGGGCCGAGTACCCGCCTGGCGGGCATCGCCGCGGCGAGCAGCACAACACCCCACGAGAGGTACCAGGGCCAGGTGACCGGGCTGGCAAGTACGACGGCGAGCAATGTCAGCGCGAGCGCGCGGGTGAGTCCGATCCGGTGCTGCCGCCACAGCAGTGCCAGCGCGAACGTGCCCGCGACCACCATCCCGGCGGGTTGCAGTGCTGCCATGATCTTCCCGATCGGGATGGCGATACCGAACGCGTGCGCCACCCATGCGGTGGTGTAGGTGAGCGAGGTGACCGGCGTGAAAGGTGTCGTCGCGAGGTCGGGGGATGTCAACGCCTCCGGGTTGAGCCAGCTCCATCCGACACCTGTGGCAAGTGAGACCGCCGCTACCACCGCGCCTGCTACCAGCGCGGAGACGGTAAGCCGCGCGGCGCCTGCGCGGAAGGTCGGCTGCCGACGCGCCCGGGATATGGCGAGGAACACCACCCCGGCCGCCGCAGGCGCCTTGACCATCGCGGCCAGCGCGCACAGTGCGATCGCGAACACGTGAGGTGGCAGCCCCGCGATCCTGCGTTCGACTGTCGCCACAGC
>JBOHEL010000529.1:0-3501 GCA_050700995.1 Sciscionella sp.
CTCGGAATCCATGTGATCCAGCCTGACGCGCGCCATTACCGCTCCTTACCGGTCGTCCGATCCGCCCGATCAGCCGCGCCGTCCGGTGCCCGCGCGCCCGTCTGCTCCGTGATCCGCAACGCGCTGCCGCGGACGAGCCGCCCAATCTCGGCCACATTGCTCTCGTCGAGCTCGGAGGAGAACGCCAGGGAGCACAGTACCGCCGACACGCGCCCGGAAGTCCCGAAAACCGGAGCCGCAACGCCGGACTGCGCGAGGTCGTACTCACCGACGCTCGTGCCATAGCCGTGATCCCGGCACTCCCGCAGGCCTTTGTGGACACCGCCGAGGTCCGTGACGGTTCTCGGCGTGAACTTCTCGACGCCGTACCGCCTGACGAGCCGGTCGAAGTCCGCGAGGCATCCCCACGCGTGAAACGCCTGCATGATCGCGGGTGCGGAGAACGGGAACGTGTCGCCAGGGCTTATCGTCACGCGGACGCCCTGCCCGCGCTCGGCCTTGGCGAGCACCGAGTACTGCCCGGAGCTCGCCCGCTGCACGACGAACACCACGAAGCCGAGCCGCCTGGCGAGGTCGTCAAGCTCCCGCTGAATGATCGTGGTCACCGCCTCCGCGGGGACGCCGGTCAGCGAGAGCAGCCGCGGGCCGAGCGACCAGCCAGAACGCTGGCCCTGGCTGCTCGTCCAGCCGGAGCGCTGCAGTGTGCCGAGAATGTTGTAGCAGGTACTGCGATTGATCCCGAGTTCCTTGACCAGCGTGCCCGGCGCCACCGGCTCTGGCCAGTCCTCGGCGATGCGTTCCAGCAACCGCACCGCGCTCGCCACCGCGGGAACGTCCTCCGCCATCGTCACTCCCTGCCCGTTGACCTATCCGACAGCACGTACTAACGTCTCATATGGAGTACAACTAGTCTCCCATTCTGGTCAAGTACTGCGCCCACACACCGAGGCGGCCACACGCCGAGCCAGCCTCTCGGAGGTCGGGATGACCGATTTCGTCATCGAAGAACCACGGTCGCTCGAGGAAGCTGTCGAGATGCTCTCGACCAGTGACGAGAACGTTCGACCGATAGCAGGAGGCACCGGGCTCGTCCTGCTACTGCGCTACGGATTCTTCGAACCGACCCGTCTGATCAGCTTGCGCAGGCTGCCCTCGGACCTCGCCGCGATCCGAACCGGCGACGACGGCTCGCTGACAATCGGCGCGTTGGCAACCGCGCGGGATCTGGAGCGCTCCGCCGCGCTCGCGCAGCACGCACCCATGATGGTCGAGGCGCTCGCGCGGCTCTCCAGCGTGCGGGTGCGCAATGTCGCGACCGTCGGCGGCTGCCTAGCCCACGGGCATCCGCAGATGGACCTGCCGCCGGTGGCCATTGCCATGGACGCGCGGGTGCGGGCGCGCAGCGCGGAAGGCGAGCGCTGGATCGCGGCGGAGGACCTCTTCCGCGGCTACTACGAGACGGCGCTCTCTGGCCACGAGCTCGTCACCGAGATGTGCATTCCGCCGCGCGGAGCCGCAAGAGGCCGGTACCAGAAGGTGACGGCTCGTACCTTCGAGGATTGGCCGATCGTCGGAATCGCCGCGCGCTGCGAGTGCGACGGTGATCGGATCGCCGATGCCAGGGTCGCTGTCGGCGCGGTCGGCGACCATGCGCAGCGGTTGCCCTCGGCCGAAGACGCACTCCGCGGCGAGCGACGCACGGAGTCCGTACTGCGGCACGCTGCCGAGGTCGCGGCGGACAGCGTCGAATGCCACGGCGACCCGACGGCCTCCGAGGAGTATCGGCGGGCACTGATCCGCGTCCATCTTCTCCGCGTGCTTCGCGAACTCACCGAACCAACCGAGTAGGACCCGACATGGCACAGCAGATGGCGAAGGACCAGATCGGCCGTTCGGTGCCGAGGCTGGAAAGCGAAGCCAAGGTGACCGGCACCGCGGAGTACATCCACAACCTCGAGCTGCAGGGAATGCTGTACGGCGCGATCGTGCACAGCCTGCTGCCGCACGCCGAAATAGTCGCGATCGGTACCCGGGAGGCGGCCGAGGTCCCTGGCGTGCGCCGTGTCGTCACGGCGGCCGACGTCGCGGAGGTCACGGCGGTTGACTATTATGGGCCGGCGTTCTGGGACCAGCCGGTGCTGGCTATCGACAAGGTGCGGCACGTGGGCGAATCCGTCGCGGTCGTGCTGGCCGATTCGCAGCAGGCGGCCAGGAAGGGCGCGGACCTCGTCGACGTCGACTACCGAGAGCTGCCCGCCGTCTTCGACGCGGTTGAGGCGTCCCGCCCCGACGCACCAGTGGTGCACAAGCACGTCAAGGCCAGTGCGCTATTCGCAGACCTGAAGCAGTTGGGCGATCGCGAGGGCACGAACGTCAACTTCCACTACAAGCTGCGCTCGGGTGACGTCGACGCCGCACTCGCCACGGCCGACCGCGTGTTCGAGCACACGTTCACCACACCCCCGATCGCGCACGCCACGATGGAGCCCATGGTCAGCGTCGCGGAGCTCGGCGACGACGGATCCATCACCGTGCACTCGGCTACGCAGAATCCCTCCGAGGTCCGCACCGAAATAGCACGTCTGCTCGGCTTGCAGGAGAACAAGGTGCGGATCCGTACTGCGTTCCTCGGCGGCGGTTTCGGCGGCAAGCTCTACCCGAGGCTGGAGCCGATCGCCGCGACATGCTCGCTGCTAGTCAGGAGGCCGGTACGGATCGCGCTCACGATGGACGAGCAGCTCACCAACGTGACCCGTCACGCCACGACATCGCGGCTACGGACCGGCGTCCGAAACGACGGCACCATTGTCGCGCGGCAGTGCGATATCTGGTGGAACGGCGGCGCCTACGCCGACATTGGGCCACGGGTCACACAGAAAACCGGAATGACCGCCGCCGGGCCGTACGACATCGACAATGTCAGTATCAATTCCTACAACGTATACACCAACCTGCCCCCAGCTGGGGCATTCCGGGGCTTCGGCATTCCACAAGTCGTGTGGGCGTACGAGTGTCAGACGGACATCATCGCGCGGGAGATGGGTATCGACCCGATGGAATTCCGCCGCAGAAACCTGCTGCGCAACAAACGGCCGCACCCAACGGGCACGATCGTGCACGACGCGGGTACCGAGGAAGTGCTCGGCGAGCTCCGCCGTGAGCTGCGGTGGGACGAGCCGTTCGACCACGGCGACGGCGTCACCCGGCGTGGCCGCGGCATCGCCATCGGCATAAAGGCGGTGATCACGCCATCCACGTCGGTGGCGATCGTCAACCTCGGTGGCGACGGGAGTTGCACCGTCTACTGTGGAACTGTCGACATGGGCCAGGGCTCCGACACCGCGATCGCGCAGGTTGCCGCGGAGGCGTTAGGCCTGCGCGCGGAGAACATCACGGTCGTACACCCTGACACCCTCACCACGCCGTACGACATGGGCACGCTCGGCTCCCGCTCAACCTTCCACATGGGACATGCCGTGGCCACCGCTGCCATGGACGTCC
>JBOHEL010000530.1:0-3492 GCA_050700995.1 Sciscionella sp.
TGGCGCCCGCTACTGCGGTGACCACTGTCGCAGGTTCCACCAGGGTCCCCAGGTGAACGGGGCGCTGTCACCGGCGTCGGTGACCGCCTGGTAGCCCTTCCATCCGTCGCGCTGCAGGTAGCTGTGATCGAGCCTGGCCAGCACCACCATCGCGGGGTCGGCCAGGTACTCCCGCTGCAACTGCCGGAATTCCACCGCGCGTTGCCCCGGGTCCCTCTCGCGACGCGCGGTATCCAGCACCGTGTCCACAGCGGCGTCGGAGTAGCCCATATGGTTGGCCGCACCGCCGGTATGCAGCAACGGGTACACGCAGAGACCAGGATCGAAGGGGTTGCCCGCGCTGATCAACTCCGCGTCGTGCCCTGCCCTGCCGGCGAGTGACGCCGAGGCGATAGCGTGCGGGGTCACCGAGACGCCGACACCTGCCGCGTCATGCGCGAAGGCGCTCGCCAGTGCCCGCGCCACCGTGTCACCCTGGCGGTAGTCCAGCGTGATCGCGGCGCGCACGCCGTGCCTAGCCCGCACGCCGTCCGCGCCCTCCTGCCATCCGCCCTGCTGCAACAATGTCTGAGCCTTCGCCTTGTCGAAGGCGAAGGTGGCCGACGGCTCGGAGAACTCCGGCTGCACGTCGGTGATCGGGGTGGATGCCACGCTCCCCGCACCAGCCAGCGGTCCGTCCACGATGGACTTTCGGTCCGCCGCATAGTTCAGCGCCTCGCGCATCGCCAGATCACCTGTCACCGCGCCCCTCGCCGGCAAGCTCACCGCGCGGAATTCCGCACTGCGCTGCCTGATCACCTGGTAGGAATCGGCCTGCCCGAGATGCTTGGCCATGGTCGCGGGAACCGGCGTGCCGTCGACCTTCCCCTGCCGCACCTCGCGAGCGCGAACCGCATCGCTCTGGCCGAGCAGCACGGTGACCTTCGTGACCTTCGGCGCACCGGAGAAGTAGCCGCGATTCGCCTTCAGCACGAGCTTCTTGCCGGGTTGGAAGCTCACCACCTGATACGGGCCGGTCCCAACGGGGTGGGTCCGTTGTGGCGAGGTGGCGACCGGCCGCGGCCTGGCGAGCGACTCGCTCGGCAGGATCCCCAGCACCAGCAGATTCTGGAACGGAAGGTAGGGGTATGCCAGGTCGAAACGCACCGTCGTCGCGTCGACCAGGCGCACGCCGCTGAGCATCGAGTACTTCGACCGCAACGGTGACGCCGTTCTCGGGTTCAACAGCGCCCGATACGTCGCGACCACGTCGGCGGCCCCGAATGCGCTGCCGTCGCTGAACTTCACGCCGGTTCGCAGCTTCACCGTCCAGGAACGTCCGTCGGCCGCCGGTTCGGGCATCGCGGCCGCGAGCGCCGGACGCAGCGAGCCGTCCCGCTGGTACTCGAGCAGGCCGTCGAAGATCTTCGCCGCACCGTGCGGGGCGTAACCCGCCAGCGGGTCGAGCGTCACCGGTGCGGCACCGACGGCGAGCACCATGGACGTACCGTTGGCGGGTACCTTGCCCGTGGGTCCAGGACCGGTACACCCCGCGGTCAACGCCAGCAGGCAGGCGACGAACAACAGCGAGACGCGCATGGTGGGACACTAGCGACCAAGACCGGCGATCGGACGGAGGCGGTGCGGAGTGCGGATCGGACTGTGCCAGATCACTGCGGGAGCCGACCCGGAGGCGAACCTCGATCTGGTGCGCGAGGGAGTGAAGGAAGCCGCGGCGGCGGGGGCGGAAGTGGTGCTGTTCCCGGAGGCCACCATGGTGCGCTTCGGGGTGCGGCTGGCCCCGCTCGCGGAGGAGCTGGACGGGCCCTGGGCGCAGGCGGTGTCCGCGATCGCCCGCGAGCACGACGTGCTCGTCGCGGCCGGGATGTTCGCACCTGCCCCCGACGGCAGGGTGTTCAACACCCTGCTGGTTACCGGGCGTGGGGAGCACCTCGGGTATCACAAGATCCACCTGTTCGACGCGTTCGGTTTCGCCGAGTCCCGCACCGTCGCGCCGGGCGACGAACTCGTGGTCATCGAGCTGGGCGGGTTCAGGCTGGGTATCGCCACCTGCTACGACGTGCGTTTCCCCGAGCTCTTTCGTGCCCTGGCAGACCGCGGTGCGCAGGCGATACTGCTCGGTGCTTCCTGGGGTGCGGGCGAAGGCAAGCGCGAGCAGTGGGAGCTGCTGGTGCGTGCCCGCGCGCTCGACAGCACTGCGTGGGTGCTCGCCTGCGGCCAGGCCGAACCCAGTGCGTCCAGTCTCGAAGCGGGGGGCAAGGCGCCCACCGGCATCGGCTACTCCACTGTCGCCGATCCCTACGGCCGGGTGCACGCTCAACTCGGCGCGGCACCGGAGGTGCTGGTCGTCGATATCGACGCCGACACGGTTGCAAAAGCGCGCGCCACGCTGCCGGTGCTGGCCAACCGCCGCCTCTGACCAGCGGCGGAAACGCGGGAACCAGCTGCTCCGAATAACCCTCACAGAGGTGCGAGCTACCGGCACCACACACCGCGGAGCAACTCAATGGATACCACCGTCACGATCGAGCGACCGAGCTACCGAACGTTTGCCATGCTGCGCGCGGTTGCCGAAGGGCGAGCCGAGATCTCCTGCGGCTGCGAACCAGATCTGTTCGTGGACGGGCTGCCATGCTGCGACCAGTGCTGCGCCCACGACCTTGCCAGGCTCGGACTGGTGCGGCCAGCCGGGCCAGGCAGCTACGGGCAGCGGGTACGCGCCGTGCTCACCGATGCGGGCCGGCGAACACTGATCGCCGCACGGCCGCCGATTACCGCGTAACCGTGCTCGGTGGAGTTACTAATCGGTTCGGGTTAGTAACGATCGGCTCAGTATCGCAGGTCCATGCCAAGGTCGAGCGCCGACGCGGAGTGGGTGAGCGCGCCAACCGCGAGGTAGTCGACGCCGGTCACGGCGTAATCGCGGGCGACGTCACGACGCAGACCCCCTGACGCCTCCAGACTGGTACCCGGCGATACCGCATTGCGCATGGCAACCGCTCTCGCGCAGTGCCGCGGGGGGAAGTTGTCAAGCAGTACCTCTTCCGGGCTGGCCACCAACACTTCTTCCAACTGCGCCAAAGTGTCGACCTCAACCTCACACGGCAGGTCCGGAGCGTGCGCGCGGACCGCGGCCAATGCCGCCGTGACCGAGCCCGCGGCGGCGACGTGATTGTCCTTGATCAGCACGGCGTCACCGAGCGCCAGCCGGTGATTGACGCCGCCGCCACAGCGCACGGCGTATTTCTGCAGGTGCCGCAAGCCAGGCAGCGTCTTGCGGGAATCCCTGACCGCGCACGACGTGCCCGCGATCGCGTCCACCCATGCCGCGGTCTCGGTCGCGACACCTGAAAGGTGGCAGAGCAGGTTCAGCGCGGTTCGCTCAGCGGTGAGCAGGCCGCGCGTCGGACCCCGCAACACCAGTGCCGGTTGGCCCGGCCGCAACCGGCTGCCGTCGACAGCGCGGTCGAGCAACTCGTAACTCGTACCGAG
>JBOHEL010000531.1:0-3486 GCA_050700995.1 Sciscionella sp.
CGCCGTCGGACCGACGTGCTGTCGAGTCGCGGCCTTTCGGCTGGTGCTGCGTGGCGGCGGGGTTGGTGGCGCGACCGCGCGCAACGGCCTGATGCCGGTACCCCGGATCGCCGGTTCGCATTCGGTTAGTACGTCCAGTTTGATCTGGCTGACCGGTGCGTCGACATCGCGTGCTGCCTCGCCCATGTGGTGTGGCCTCTCCCTCGTCGGTACTGACAGGTGCGCAGTACAAGAGTGAGAAAGCGGCCCGATCCGTACATTTTTCATTCGTCTGGGTGAATTTTTCCGCGTTTTAGGCCTTCGAGCCCCGACGCAGCAGCTCGAAGCAGAGCACGGTCGCCGCGCTTGCGACGTTCAGCGATTCCACATCGCCTGCCATCGGGATGGAGATCCAGTTGGTGACATGGCCGCGCACCGCCGCGCTGACGCCCGCGGTCTCGCCG
The DNA here is from genome assembly GCA_050700995.1 of Sciscionella sp. Classification (GTDB taxonomy): domain Bacteria; phylum Actinomycetota; class Actinomycetes; order Mycobacteriales; family Pseudonocardiaceae; genus JBOHEL01. Next base: position 444 of record JBOHEL010000531.1, read on the forward strand.
CCGAGCACGAATGCCGCCCGTTCCGGATATCGTGCCGAGAACACCGATGCCCCGGCATCCGCGGCCAGGCCGAACAGCTGGTACCCGGCGGCACGCAGCGCGCAGGCAGCATCCTGGGCGGACGCGCAGCGCAACACCGGGGCGTGGAAGGCGACGCCTGCGGAGGCCTTGACCACCATCGGGTCCAGTCCGGCGACGCCACGCCTCGGCACGACGATGCCACCGATACCGGCAGCCGTGGCGGTGCGCAGGATCATGCCGACGTTGCCAGGAGTGGTGATGCCGTCCAGTAGCAGTACGGTGCGTGGCGCGCCCTTGCCTGCCAGCGCGGAGGCCAGCGGGCGCATCCGGGGCGCGAGGACGTCAGCGAGCACGCCCTGATCCTGTTTGCCGTTGCCCGCCAGTACCTTCACCCGGTGAGCGCTGGCCCGTCGCACCGGAACTCCTCGGGTGGCCGCACTCTGGATGATCTCCGTCGCCGCGGCGCCCCGCGCCGACTCCGCGAGCACCACCTTGTCCACCGTCAAGGCCGCGTCAGCGAGCGCCTCCAGCACCGGTTTGCGGCCGTACACGGTGACGAACCGGTCCTTCGGCGATCCTTGCGCGTTCACGGACCGCAGCATCCCACGGCGCGGCCGTAGTGCTGAAAGTGGCTTTCGTTCCGTTGAGGGGCACGAGAGCCACATTCAGTCCGTTCATCGACACAAGAGCCACTTTCAGCACGAAGGCGGGGGTGTGGTTAGGCTGGCGGACGTTCGAGGATTCCACGCGGGAGCCGGCGGCCGCAGGGGCCGGGGGAGTGCAGTCATGAGGGTATACATCCCGGCGACGGTGCCGATGTTGAAATCGTTGGTGGCCGACTTCGAGCTGGCGGCGGTGAACGGTACCGCGTTCGCGCTGACTCCCTCGCTGCGCGAGTCCTACTCCGCGGGGGACACCGAGGAACTAGAGTACGCGGTGATGCAGGAGGCCGCGCGTGCCTCCCTGCGGCTGCTGGCCGCCGACCCCGGAGCCCCCCGCAGAAGGGTGGTGGTCTCGGCAGACGTCGAGGTCGTGCATCCCAGGCCAGACCTCGATCACGCCGTCGTGCGGCTGGAGTCCGCTGTGACGGGCGACGCGGTGGCCGCTGTCCACGTCGACACCAGCGAGGCGGAGGACGCGGTGCGGGCAGCTGCCGAGATGATCGACGCAGCCGACCTCGGCGACTTCGACGCCGAATTCGCCCTCGGCGGCGCGGAGGACCACGAGCTGGCGTGGTACGCGCCGCAGGAAGTGCCGTTCCTGCTTGAGCTGATGTAACTCCGGCGCGCATGCCAGGATGGGTGGTGCGACTAGGAGTCGCCCCGTCCACCCGATATCGCTGGAGGCGGTCCGCACGATGGATGCGATCACATCGGTACCCGTGCCGGCGAACGAGCCGGTGAACACCTACGCGCCAGGCGCCGAGGACAGGGCGTCGTTGCGGAAGCGGCTGGCAGGGCTCGCCTCCGAGCGCGCCGAGCTGACCATCACGGTCGCGGGCAAGCAGCGGATGGCAGGAGGGGAGCGATTCGACGTCGTGGCGCCGCACGACCACGCGCATGTGCTCGGCGTCAGCGCCCAGGCTACCGGCGACGACGTGGCCGCCGCGGTCGCCGCGGCGAAGCGCGCCGCGCCGGAATGGGGTGCTACCGCCTTCGACGAGCGTGCCGCGATAGTGCTGCGTGCCGCGGATCTGCTCGCGGGCCCGTGGCGTGACACCATCAACGCCGCCACGATGCTAGGTCAGTCGAAATCAGTGCAGCAGGCGGAGATCGACGCGGCCTGCGAGCTGATCGATTTTCTGCGCTTCAACGTGCATTACGCGCGGCGGATCATCGCCGAGCAACCGAGGTCTGTTCACGGGGAATGGAATCGGATGGAATACCGTCCCCTTGACGGTTTCGTCACCGCCATCACCCCGTTCAACTTCACCGCGATCGCCGGAAACTTGCCGACCGCGCCCGCGCTCATGGGCAACACCGTCGTCTGGAAACCGACTCCCACCCAGCAACTGGCCGCGTATTACACGATGCGGGTGCTGGAAGTCGCGGGGCTGCCGCCGGGAGTGATCAATATGGTGACGGGTGACGGTGCCGCGGTATCCGAGGTGGCGCTGGCGGATCCCGGCTTCGGCGGTCTGCATTTCACCGGCTCCACCGTGACGTTCAAGAAGTTGTGGCGTACCATCGCGGAGAACCTTGATACCTACCGTTGCTACCCGAGGATCGTGGGGGAGACCGGTGGTAAGGACTTTGTCGTGGTGCACCCTTCCGCGGACCCCGTGCCGATCCCCACGGCGCTGGTGCGTGGCGCGTTCGAGTACCAGGGGCAGAAGTGCTCCGCGGCATCACGTGCCTATATCCCTCGGTCACTGTGGGAGGGCGGCATCCGCGACGAGCTTGTGGAGCTAACGAAGCAGATCTCCTATGGCGACATCACCGATTTCTCGCATTTCGGCGGTGCGTTGATCGACGGTCGTGCATTCGCGAAGAATGCCGCCGCCTTGCGGATGGCGGAGGCGTCGAGTTCGGTGGAGGTGTTGACCGGTGGAAAATGTGACGATTCGAGCGGGTATTTTGTGCAGCCGACCGTGCTGCTCGGTACCGACCCCGCGCATGAGGTGTTCGCCACCGAGTTCTTTGGCCCGATATTGTCGGTACATGTATATCCGGACGGTGACTACTCGCGAATTCTTGACGCCGTGGATTCGACGGCGCCGTACGCATTGACCGGCGCGGTGTTCGCCACCGACAGGGCCGCGGTTGAGCAGGCACACCGGCAGTTGCGGTTCGCGGCCGGGAACTTCTATGTCAACGACAAGCCGACAGGGTCAGTTGTCTCGCGCCAGCCATTCGGTGGTTCACGGGCGTCCGGCACCAACGACAAGGCTGGTTCGATGTTCAACCTGCTGCGCTGGACGAGCCCCCGGGCCATCAAAGAGACGTTCGTCCCTGTGACCGGCTACCGCTACCCCCACATGGGATGAGCTGAAAGTGGCTCTTGTTCCAACTATGGGAACAAG
>JBOHEL010000532.1:0-3476 GCA_050700995.1 Sciscionella sp.
GTCGGCGCCGGGGTCGCCATCCAGGTGCTGCAGACCCTGGCACGGTGTTCCTCAGTCGCGAACTCATCGGTGCCTCGCAGGTCTACGGCGTGTTCGGGCTGGTTTTCGGATTGCTGGCCTGGCTGTATCTGCAGGCGGCCATCGTGGTGTTCTGCGCGGAGATCAACGCGGTGCGGCCGCGCCGGTTATGGCCGCGCAGCCTGCTCGCCCCCTTCCTCAACGACGCCGTCCTCACCCCCGCCGACCACGCCTCCTACCGTTCCTACGCCGACACCGAGCGCTACCAACTCTCCGAACAGGTGCACACCACCCACGACGACCAGTCCTTATCCCACGACAAACCCTGATCAACTGTGTGGTCCTGCCTGCTCGTTCGACGATGGCTTCACTGTAATATCTCGATTACCACCCCGGCGCTCCAGCCAGGCTTGGGATAGGAGGACTCGTATGAGCAGCACGCCTGATAAGGCCGAGCAGTCTACCGATGATATAAATGACACCAATCCTTCCGTGCCTGTCCCTGACCCCGGGGATCCTCTTGCTTCCGCATTTGCTCAAGCGACGCAGCAATTCCGTCAGTCGAAGCCAACAAAGACAACAGGAGGCGGGGGGTCGCTTGGGAACCTGGCCCGGGAGGTTAGCGGTACCCAGTCGCGAGTGGACGAAGAAAGCGACGACGCTCAGCAGGAAGACTAAAGAGGCTTCGCCTCGGACCGCCGAGGTGGTGGCTGGGTTGGTAGGTGACGTGACGGGTGGAGTGAGGCACGTTTGAGGACATCGCCATCGGACCGCAGCCCGAACCCTCAGAGATCATGATCACGGATTCGGTGCGTTGAGTGACACGTCAGGTCACTTTGGGCACCCAAACCGTGATCAAGCCCTGTCAGTCGATGATCGAGATCATCTCGAAGCTGCGTTCGGACCGCCGCGTCTGTGGGCACGCGAAATGGTCCCGGCGGCTTCCTGAGCGCAAGCTCGCGCAGGGACTCGGTTCTCGGTGACGGCGACGAGCCAACCGTGCGATCCCCTCGCGGCACACACGTCATCGCCAATCGGCAACGCTTAGCCGCCGTGGCCGTCCTGGGGGAGCGTGAGGCGCATCTTTCCGCAGTGCAACGCCTCGCCCTGGTCGACGCCGCCGCGTGGTGGCTCTCGGAAACCAACGGCGGCGAGGACCTCGCCTACGCCCTGCTGGCCGCGAGCTGCGCGACGGAGGTCACCACCGAACACGTTTACCTCACCCTGATCGCTTCACACGAAGAAATCAGACGATAACGCCAACGGTGAAGAACAGCTCCGCAAGGTGGGTATGATCTTGTCGGATGGCGGTCGGAACAGCGCGTCGCGATCTGTCATGTGCAGCAGCGGTCCGCTGTGCTCATAGCCCCTCGCCCAACGGTGAAATGTCTGCTCAGGAAGGTCAATCAGCCGGGCCGCCTCGCGGATGTCGTAAAGACCGGCAGACAGCCGGACGTCATCAATCGCAGTCGACGAAGCCATGTCGTTCACGTTAGCGTCCCACCCCGTCAACCCGCGGCAGCGACACCATGGGGGTGGCAGGCATACGCCCAGGCACAGGGGTCCGCCGACCTCGTACGTCCGCTCCTGGTGCTCCAGTCGCCCAACACGCCCGATCCGGACACGCTCGGACGAGCGCTGGATGAGATCTTTGCCGAGTACCCCGACCTAAGCAGCGACGCAGTCCGCCACGTCCTCGGCGATCACTCGGTGCAGAGGTTCGGCACCTGGGAGGTCGATTGGATTGAGCCGCAGCGGGTCGAGGAGACGACGAGGGTCCGGGTGCTGATCGCCAAGGACGGTATCTCGACGGGTTGGGATTGCCCCAGGGCCGAGGTACTGGTGTCGTTTCGACCGGCAACGGACCACACCCACATCACCCAGTTGCTCGGCCGCATGGTGCGCAACCCGCTCGCCCGCCGCGTGCCGGGCGATGAGCGTCTGAACGCCGTCGATTGCATCCTGCCGTTCTTCGACCGCACTACCGCCGGCAACGTCGTGAAGTTCCTGACAGGCCAGTTGGAGGAGATGCCCACGGGGTCGGGGAGGAAGGTGCTGCTGGACGGACGCCAGCTCGGCCCGAACCCACAGATTCCGGCGTCGGTATGGGAGTGCTGGGACGCTCTGCCCACGCTTACCGCGCCACAACGCGGAGCTCGCCCGGTGAAGCGACTCGTCGCGCTCGCCGAAAGGCTGTCCAGTGACGGGGTCCGTCCAGGCGCGCTGAAGGAGGTCGAGGAGGAGATGCACACCATCCTTGACACGTACGCCACCCGGTACGCGAAGCAACTCGAGAAGGCCGTCTTCGAGGTGTGGGCAGTTCGTGGTCAGGCCATCGCAGGGACCGTGGGGGCGTCACGACTGATCTACTCGGACTTCGTCGAACGAGCAGATGACCGAGCGATTCGCATCGCCTTTGAGGATGCACGTAAGGCATTCGGTGCCGACATTGCCCAGTCCTACGTCAACCACCTTGCTGGACCCGACGATGATGAAGCCGACGACGACCTGCGTGATGCTTACGTCAAGACATCCGCGCTCGCGACGGTCCCAGAGGTCCGGGTGAAGGTAGACAAGGAAGCTGACGATCTCGTGGCGACGTGGTTTGCCCAACACCGGGTGGCGATCAGGGGCCTGCCTGACGAGCAGCAGCAGGAGTACGAAGTCATCCGTGCTCTTGCGACGGAACCGCAGCGCGGGGAGCTCTCTCGTCCCCGCTCCCGGATGGAGGACTACACAAGCGTCGACGACTCAGGGCAAGTTGGTGTGGCGCCGTTGGTCGGTAAGCACCTGATGTCCGACGAGCACGGCATGTTCCCAATCGCCTCACTCAACGAGTGGGAACGGCAAGTCGTAGTAACCGAGCTGAAGCGGCTGGACTCGGTCGGCTGGTACCGGAACCCTGCTCGCGCTGCCGTGGACTCGCTCGGCATTACCTACCGCGACGCGGTTGGCAATTGGCGGTCCATGCATCCGGACTTCATCTTCTGACCTGCTGGACGCCACTTCTCGACCGCGGGCTCGTGAGTGCCTAACCCGAAGTTTCTTGATCTTGGCGGTGGTACGCTGCTGTGACCAGGCATGATGCTGCGCCAAGCTCCGAAGCTTCTGTCTACAAGGGCTTGACCTGCGAATTCGTAGATCAGCGTAGCCGACGCGGACTGCCGCCGCGTCGATTCCTGTGGACAAAGTTCGGCGTGTCCCACCTTCCAGTGGCATAGATCAGTACTTACCATGGCGGCAGTTTCCGCAGGTCACGGCAGTAGACAGAAGGACCGGGTCAATTTCTGAGTCTGCCCTGGCCAGCGCGGTATCACCTGGCCATGATCAAGAAACTTCGGCCTAACGGTGTCCTAACGCACTCACGAGGCCAGGTCGTCAAACTCACCGGCCTTGACGCCGTTGATCCAGGCGTTCAGCTCGGTGTGGGTGAACAGGATCGTTCCATCGTCGGGGTG
>JBOHEL010000533.1:0-3469 GCA_050700995.1 Sciscionella sp.
CGCCGGCATCGCCCGTCCGGCGAGCTACCGTGCCTTGCGGTCGGACCTGCGACGCTCCGCATACACCGCGGCCTCCGTTCGGCGCTCAAGGCCGAGCTTGTGCAGCAGCGCCGAGACATAGTTCTTGACAGTTTTCTCAGCGAGGTAAAGCCGCTGCCCGATCTGCCGGTTCGTCATGCCCTCGGCGATCAACTCCAGCACCCTGCGCTCCTGCGGGCTCAGCAATGCGTAGCGAGGGTCAGCGACACCGGTATCGCCGCGAAGCCGACCGAGCACGGTGGCGGTGACCTGGGCATCGAGCAGCGATCCGCCTGCCGCGACGGTACGCACCGCGGCCACCAAATCATTGCCAGACACCTGCTTGAGCATGTACCCGGAAGCGCCTGCCATGATCGCGCCGAACAGCGCATCGTCGTCGGAGTACGAGGTCAGCATCAGGCAACTGGGCGGCGGATCAACGGCGACCCGAATTTCCCGGCATACCGTGATTCCCTCGCCATCGGGCAGCCGCACATCCAGCACTGCGACCCTGGGCCGCACTATCGGGATGCGAACCAGCGCCTCGTGCGCGGAGCCTGCCTCGCCAACGACTCGGATATCGCTCTCAGCCTCGAACAGCGCACGCAAGCCCTGCCGGACAACCTCATGGTCGTCCAGCAGGAAAACCGAGATCGCCACAGCTCACTCCAACTCCTCATCGCTGCTTGTCGTGCCCACTGGTACCAACGGCACATGCCATCGCAGGCAGGTACCTCCCACGGCTGGCCGCCGCAGCCGCAGCGTGCCGCCCCAGCGCTTCGCCCGGCGGTCAAGATTGCCAAGACCGCTGCGGCGATGCGGGCTCTCCGGTAACCCAATGCCGTCATCGGTCACCGTCAGCGACAGCGCGCGGCCGTCGCGCTGTACCCGCACCTCCACCGACACCTCCTCGGCCACGGCGTGCCGGGACACATTCGACAAAGCCTCCCGCAGTGTGGCCAGCAGGTCCTCGCGAACCGTGTCGGGAACCAGTGAGTCGAGCGGCCCGTCGAAATCGATACGCGGCTCGAAGCCGAGAGCGACGGTCGACTCCTGCACGGCACGCAGCAATTCGGCACGCAGGCCCGCGTATCCCTCCCGCGCTTCCTGCAGGGAGAAGATACTGCGGCGCACATCTCGTATCGTCTGATCGACGTCCTGCACGAAGCCCGCGACCCGATCGACCACCTCCTTGCGCACGATCAGCCTGCTCATCCCCTGCAGTCCCAGCCCGATCGCGAACAACCGCTGGATCACCAGGTCATGCAAGTCACGGGCGATGCGATCGCGGTCCTCGAAGACCGCCAACCTGCGCCTGTCCTCCTCCGCCCTGCCGAACTCCAGCGCCAGCGCGGCTTGGCCCGCGAACATCTGAGCCATCTGCAACTCGGCGCCGCTGAAAGCGACGTCACCGCGGAAGCGGGCCACGACCAGGACACCGAGGATCTCGCCTCCCACCGCGAGCGGCACGGCCACCGCGGAGTCAAGCTCCGCGATCCTCGGCGGGAACCGCACGGTGGGATCGTCCGACCGACTGACGACATGCGCGCCGTAGTGTTGCAGGATCGAGGCCTTCCCTGTGGCGAAGACCCGCCCTGAGCCGGTCTCGGCGATCGGGACGGACAGCCCGGTCAGCTTCTCCGCACCCATACCAACGCCGTCGACGACGTCGAAGACCAGATTCGCGCTGTTGGCCTCGTCGGGCAGCGCGACCGCGGCGACCGGGGCATCGGCTACCTGCCGGGCCCGCTCGGCGATCAGCCGGAGCGCCGTGGCCGGTGCGGTTCCCTCAAGCAGGCTGGTCGTGATGTCGTGGGACGCCCGCAACCAGAACTCGCGGCGCTGGGTCTGATCGAACAGGGTGGCGTTGGCGATGGCCATGCCCGCCCCGGCCGCGAGCGCGGCCACCATTTCCTCGTCGCGCGCGGTGAACTCCGCGCCGGAGGCCTTCTCGGTGAGATAGAGGTTGCCGTACACCTTGCCACGGACCCGGATGGGGACGCCGAGAAAGGACCGCATCGGCGGGTGATGCGCGGGAAACCCGCAGGAATGTGAATGCGCCGTCAGATCGGTGAGTCGCAAGGGTCGCGGATCGGTCGTGAGAAGACCCAGGATGCCGTGCCCTTTGGGCAACCCTCCAATCCGCGCGCGCAACGCCTCGGAGACGCCGTGCGGGATGAACTCGGCAAGAGTGCCGTCCTCCGCGAGCACGCCGAGTGCGCCGTAACGCGCACCGGCGATTTCACACGCGGACTGCACGATCCGCGACAGCAGCGCCCGCAGATGCAGCTCACCCGCGACATCGATAATCGCGTCCAACATGTGCTGCAAATCTGGCTCGTCGACCGCCGCCACGGCATCACCGCTTCCAATAAGGGGAGCTGCGCGCCTGATGCTAGCAAGCGGTGCGCGTCACGCGGCCTGTCCACATTGGGGCAGTGCTCACCGTTACAGCCGACGACCCGCGGTCACCTCCGGATCTATCCGCATGTACCGGTTGTCGCCAAGTCCCCATCCCAGTACAGGCAGTGCGGCCAAATCCCGCATCAGGCCCTCATCGCGGACCTGTGCGGCGCGTCCCACGACCGTGACACACCAGCCCTCGCGCAGGTCAGGCTGAAATGAGTCAACCTCGAACGCCACGACGTCGTCGTGCGAGGCGGCGAGCGGGCCGTGCGGCCCAACCATGAAGTACAGCGCGCCGAGGTGCAACCGGAACCTCACCGGCTGTATGGCGGGTAACGCGTGGCTGGTGAACACCACGCGACCGACCTCCTGGGTGGTGAGCAGCCGCAGACACTCCAGGCGATCAAGCGGGAGTAGGCCTGGCGAGTCGAACATGGCAGGCATTCCCATCTGCGCAGACGTCATGCCAGTACACCGTGCCCGGCTAAGGCGTCCGCCGATAGGGCCCTAGGACCCGATCGACCAGCACGTGTACCACAGGCCGAACGGGCGTACAAGTGCCACACGGGCACATTTCTCGGGTCGCTCGCCCGCAGTGAGAAGCGCGGCGCACACGCAGACTTTTTCATGAACGGAGCGAGGAACCGCCGGGCTGACTGGTCGCCCCTGCCCGGCGGGGAGCGAATGGCGAACCCACCCGTGTCCGCTGTGACTCGCTGCGAGGAGCGCCCATGCACACGTGCACCGAGCCAATCGCTCCGGAAGTATTCGACGACCTGCCCGCGACGCGACCCAGACGGGTGGGCCCGACAACCACGCGCTCATCACAGGTGCCACCGGATCTGGTTGCCGACGCGGTGACAGGCGACCGGCGCGCGGTCGCCGACTTGTTGACACTGTTGCGGCCGATCGTTGTGCGGTACTGCCGGGCACGCCTCTACGGCGGCGTGGGAACCACGAGCGATGCCGAGGACCTCACCCAGGAAGTGCTGATCGGGGTGATCTCGGCGTTGCCGCGCTACAGCTACGACACGGCCGATTTCCT
>JBOHEL010000534.1:0-3466 GCA_050700995.1 Sciscionella sp.
AGCAGGCGACCTGGCTCAGACCCTCGTGCGGGCCATTCACAGTTGCGGCACAGCGCCGGATTCTCACCGGACTTCGCTGCTATCGACCGTGCACCTGTATGGGCACGGACGCGCGCCGCTGGCCCTCGGGCCAGCGCAAGCAGCCTACCAGCGCCTCCAGCATGATCACCCTGCGTGTCCGTGTGGCCCGTGTGCCCGCGTGTCGGCGCCGAAACGCAGACACTGCGGCTGGCTCGATAGCCTGGCGAGATGCGGTTCGAGGGTTTCGGGGAGTACGCGGTCGATTTCTACGACGGCCTCGTCGTCGACAACTCCAAGGCGTACTGGGACGACAACAAGCACGTCTATGCCAGCGATGTGCGGGCACCGATGGAGGCGTTGCTGTCCGAGCTCGCGAGCACCTTCGGTGGGTTCGGCAAGGGCAAGGTGTTCCGCCCCTACCGGGATCTGCGGTTCGCCCGTGACAAGACGCCCTACAAGACGCACTGCGGTGCGGTGCTGGAACGGGGCAGGGGGGCCGGTGCGTACTACGTCGAGGTCGGTCCGGAGGGGTTGCAGGCCGGTGGTGGCTGCTTTCATCTGCAGTCCGACCAACTGGCGCGGTTCCGTACTGCGGTGGACGACGAGCCCCGAGGGGAACGCCTGCGGGCCGTGCTCGACAGACTGACCAGGAAGGGCTGGCAGTTGCGTGGCGAGCGTCTGAAGACCCGGCCGCGCGGCTACCCGCACGATCACCCACGGCTTGATCTGCTGGCACACCGTTCGCTGTACGCCATCCGGACCTGGCCGCCGGACGACGGGCTGCACGATCGCACCGCGCTGGACCGGGTGCGCACCGCGTGGCGGGAGCTGCGGGCGTTCAACGAATGGGCGGCCGACCATGTTGGCGCCACCGACCTTACCCGCCGGTAACCCACCGCGAAAAGTTACTCACGGGTAGTTCATGATCGGTCAAGCTGACCGGTCTACACTACTGGAACGTGAATCGACGTGCGAAAATTGTGTGTACTCTCGGACCAGCCACAGCCACTCCGGAGAAGATCGACGAGTTGGTCGCCACCGGTATGGATGTTGCCAGGCTGAACTTCAGCCACGGCAGTCACGCCGACCACAAGCAGGTCTACGACCTGGTGAGGGCCGCGTCCGACTCCTCACGGCGAGCAGTAGGGGTGCTCGCAGACCTGCAGGGCCCGAAGATCCGTCTCGGTACCTTCGCGCGTGGCCCGGTGGAATGGCGCACCGGCGACATCGTGCGCATCACCGTGGAAGACATCGTGGGCACCCATGACCGCGTGTCCACCACGTATGCGGGCCTCGCCGAGGACGCCAACGCAGGCGACCGCTTGCTGGTGGACGACGGCAAGGTCGCCCTCGTGGTGACAGGCGTCGAAGGGTCCGATGTGGTCTGCGAGGTCACCGAGGGCGGGCCGGTGTCCAACCACAAAGGAATCTCACTTCCCGGTATGGACGTCTCGGTTCCCGCGCTGTCCGAAAAGGACATCGAGGATCTGGAGTTCTCGCTGCGGCTCGGCGCGGACGTGATCGCGCTTTCCTTCGTGCGCTCGCCCGCCGACATCGACCTGGTGCACCAGGTGATGGACCGGGTGGGTCGCGGCCGGGTGCCGGTCATCGCCAAGCTGGAGAAGCCGGAGGCTGTCGACAACCTGGAGGCGATCGTGCTGGCCTTCGACGGCATCATGGTGGCTAGGGGTGACCTCGGCGTCGAACTGCCGCTCGAACAGGTGCCGCTGGTGCAGAAGCGATCGATCCAGATCGCCAGGGAGAACGCCAAGCCGGTGATCGTGGCGACCCAGATGCTCGACTCGATGATGAACAGTGCGCGCCCGACGCGCGCGGAGACCTCGGACGTGGCCAACGCTGTGCTCGACGGTGCCGACGCGGTGATGCTCTCCGGCGAAACCAGTGTCGGGCGGTACCCGATCGAGACCGTGCGGACCATGAGCCGGATCGTGGAAGCTGTTGAGCACGAGTCGGTTGTGGTCCCCGCGCTCACCCACGTGCCAAGGACCAAGCGCGGGGTGATCTCCTATGCAGCACGCGATATCGGTGAGCGGCTCAACGCCAAGGCACTGGTCGCGTTCACGCAGTCGGGCGACACGGTGCGGCGGCTGGCGCGGCTGCATACCCGGCTGCCGTTGCTGGCCTTCACCGACGTGGACCACGTCCGCAGCCAGCTGGCGCTGACCTGGGGCACGGAGACGTTCGTGGTACCGAAGGTGGAGTCGACGGATGCCATGGTCCGGCAGGTGGACCAGGCGATGCTTTCCATCGGGCGCTACGAGCGCGGCGACCTCGTGGTGGTGGTGGCGGGTTCGCCGCCCGGCACGGTCGGCTCGACCAACTTGATCCGGGTCCACCGTCTTGGCGAGGAGGACCACGCATAATGGGCCGGTGACTGAAGCGGCCCGCGCGGCGGCGGCGGATCCTGCCGCCGAAACCCTCACGCCGTCGGTGCCTATCGGCCCCGACGGCGTGCCCCACGGCCAGCCCATCCTCGATCGGCTCGTCGATCTGCTCGATCTGGAGCGAATCGAGGAGAACATCTTCCGAGGGGTGAGCCCTCCTGACCGGCCGCTGCGGGTCTTCGGTGGCCAGGTGGCCGGTCAGGCATTGGTCGCCGCGGGCCGCACCGTGCCTACCGAGCGGCGGGTGCACTCACTGCACGCGTATTTCATCCGTGGTGGTGATCCCAGTGTCCCTATCGTCTACGAGGTGGATCGCATCCGCGACGGCCGGTCGTTCACCACCCGCAGGGTCGTCGCCGTCCAGCGCGGCAAGGCAATCTTCTCGCTCTCCGCCTCATTCCAGATCGATGAACCGGGTATCGAACATGCCGAGGCGATGCCTGCGGTTCCCGGACCCGACGCGCTGCCGACGTGGTCGGAGCAGATGGCCTCGGCGCGAGAGCAGCTCGGCGATCTCCCGCTGATACCGCGCCCGATCGATGTTCGCTATGTCAGCGAACCGCCCTGGGTGTCGCGCAATCAGGGACCGAGGGAAGCGCGCAACCAGGTCTGGATGCGAGCCGACGGCCGCCTTCCTGACAATCAACTGCTGCATGTCTGCGTGCTGACATATGCGAGCGATATGACCCTGCTCGACGCCGTGTTGGCACGGCATGGCGTGTACTGGGGCACAGACAAGGTCCTCGGCGCGAGCCTTGACCACGCGCTGTGGTTTCATCGCCCGTTCCGCGCGGACGAGTGGGTTCTCTACGACTGCGCCTCGCCAACAGCCTTCGGCGCGCGCGGCCTGGCGACCGGCCGGTTCTTCTCGATTGACGGCACCCTGATCGCGACGGTCGTGCAAGAGGGGCTGCTTCGGGTGTTGTGAGCGGCTTCGGTGATGGGCACGTGTGAGCGTGGCAGTCGTCGGGCAAACCGGACGGCCATCGGCGCGCAGCTCGGTGAGTCGAGGACGTCGGGAGGGGCGCTGGGGCCGGGAA
>JBOHEL010000535.1:0-3453 GCA_050700995.1 Sciscionella sp.
GCAGCCCTACCTGGCGCGCTGGCTGTGGATCACCGCTGCCCTGTTAGCACTCAGCGCCCTCGTCTACGCGCTGCGCGTGCGCCGGGCGACCGCGGCTGCCCGTGCTGCGCGCCGTGCGGCGCGCAGCTTGGCACACACCCGGGAAGTGTCCGCCTCAGGTTGGGCGGCTTCGCGGGATTCCACACCGGACGCCGAGGTGAACCGGGATGACGCGGGGCAAGCGACTGAGCCCGACCATCAAGATCATCGCCCGCTGAGGGATCCCCCTGGCTAGCCGCACGGCTTCGGCGCGTCGCGACAGCCTTGTTCCTATACAGCTAGAATGCTAGCATTCCTTTCTGTGGACGATGAGGACGTCAAGCAGTTCAATGTGTACCTGCCGATCAGCTTGATCAAGCAGGTCAAACACCGCGCCATCGAGTCAGAGACGTCACTGTCCGCGTTGGTCGCCGACGCGCTGCGCGTCTACCTCGACACCCAGACCAGTGACGACGAAAGGAAAAATTGATATGGCAACCGATGGTATCGAGGCCGTGTTCCTGACGACCCACAACTGGGGCAAGGCCGCGAAGTTCTGCCAGGCATTGGGCTTCACGTTGGAGTTTGAGACCGACCATGCCTCCGGTCAGTTCCGGGGCGGCGACGGGCCGTATGTGTTCATCGCCGAGGTTCCCGAAGACGAGGAGCCTCACGTGCAGCTCGTACTGAAGGTACCCGATGCGGAAGCGTTCCAACCCGATTCCGCTCTCGATGTGATCACGCCGTTCGAGGACACCCATTACGGGACACGCGAGATGACCGTGCGTGACCCCGACGGCCGCCTCTGGAGCCTCCAGGCTCCGGCCAAGAGAGACCGCGCAGAGGGAGCATTTCATGGCGGCTGAGCAGATCGAGGCACCGGAAAGCACTGCGGTGCGGGTCGCCATGTGGCGGGCGATGCATGTCAAGGTCGACCCCCCGCCACATGTGCTCGAAGATGAGGTGGGACTACAGCTCGTCGCCCCTGACGAGAACTGGCGTCATCGCCAGGACATGGACCCTCGGGCCACCAGTGGGTTCCGAGCGGCCGTCGTAACCCGTGCTCGTTTCATCGAGGACCTGGTCGCTGAGCAGGCCAGCCGCGGCGTCGGCCAGTATGTCGTCTTGGGGGCAGGCCTCGATACCTTTGCCCAGCGTAGGCCAGAGATCGCCGCCCGCCTGCAGGTGTTCGAGGTTGATCAGCCAGGTCCACAGGCCTGGAAGCGTCGACGCCTGATCGAACTCGGCTTCGGAGTCCCCGACTGGCTGCACCTGGTGCCGGTTGATTTCGAGGTGAGCGAAAACTGGTGGGAATTGGTCTCCGCCGCGGGTTTCGATCCCGGTCAGCCAGCGGTCGTCGTCTCGACCGGCGTCTCCCATTACCTCACCAAACACGCCACAACGGAGACGTTGCGCCAGATCGCGGGGCTCGCGCCGGGATCGACACACGCGATGACCTTTCTGCTACCCACCGAACTGCTCGAGGACGCAGACCGCCCCGGACTCCGGACCAGCGAGGAAGGAGCCAAGGACTCCGGAACGCCTTTCGTCAGCTTCTACACCCCATCGGAAATGCTGAGGCTTGCCCACGAAACCGGCTTCAAAGGAGCTCAGCACGTCTCGGGAACGTCGCTCGCCGATCGCTACTTCGCCGATCGGACCGACGGCCCACGTCCGTCGAGCGGGGAGGACATCCTGGTGGCCACCACCTGAGGACTTTCACTCCAGATAGGACAGCACGGTCATCATGCCTGACTGGCCGTGGTAGATGTTGTGGCAGTGGGTCAGCCATTGGCCGGGGTTGCTGGCTTCGAAGTCGACCTCGACGGTCTTGCCTGGCAGTACGATGACGGTGTCCTTGCGCGGGCCCGTGCCGCCAGCGCCGCGCACCTGGAAGGTGTGGCCGTGTAGGTGCATGGGATGCCACATCGTGGTCTGGTTCTCGAAACGCAGTCGAGCGTACTGACCCTGGCGCACTCCGACGCCCCGGTTCGGGTTGTAGGGTTTGCCGTTGATCGTCCACTGGTATTTGTTACCGGGCCCTTCGAGTACCAGCGCGTGCGTGACGTCCGGCTTGCGCTCGGCGAGGTGCACGTGATCGGTCGCCACGGTGTCGGTGCTCAGCAGCACCGGGCGGGCGAGGAAGGGTGCGACGAGCGCGGCAGGGTCCGGGGCGGGCGTCCGGCCGACGCGGAAAACGACCTGGGCGTGGCCGTCTTTGCCTTCCGGCACAACGAGCAACGGCACCGAGGAATCCGGGACTTCGACCACGGCGTCGATCCGCTCGGCCATACCCAGCAGCACCGACTCGGCTCTCTTCGGCACGACAGGGAACCCATCGGTGTGCGTCACCGTCATGCTCGCCCCGGGTATGCCGACACGGAACGCCGTGTCCCCACCCGCGTTGATCAGCCGAAGCCGGTACCGCTTGCCGGGCTTGGCGTTGATTACTTGCGGGTCGGCGGCGATCCGGCCGTTGGCAAGGTAATAGGGGTAGGTGACATCACCCGCGTCGCCACCGAGCAGCTTCGATCGCGGCATCCGCATGCCGCCGGACATGCCCGGCATCGACCCGCCGCCGTGGTGCATGCCACCCATGGCGCCCATGCCGTTGCGCTTGAGGTCGGCCAGCACGGACACCGGCGTGCGTCCGGTGCCGTCCAACCAGTCGTCGAGCACTACGACGAGTTCCTCGTCGTAGTCGCCGCCGTCTGCGGGGTCTTGCACGATCAGCGGACCGTATAGCCCTCGGTCGAGTTGCGTGCCGGCGTGCGGATGGAACCAGAACGTCCCGGACTCCGGCACCGTGAACTCGTAGCGGAATCCTCCGCCTGCTGCGACCGGCGCCTGCGTGAGATTCGGGACACCGTCCATGTTGTTGCGGATCGCCAGCCCGTGCCAATGCACCGTGGTCGGTTGCGGTAGCCGGTTACTCAGGTCCACACGCAGATGCTCGCCGCGCGTCACCCGGATCTCCTTGCCGGGAACGACGCCCCCATACGCCCAGGTGCTCACCCGTTTCCCGCCGAGATCGATCTCCGTCGGTGCCGCATCCAGCGCGACCGAAACGGTCGGGGCGCCGGAGACGTCGCGGGCACACTCGGCCGCGGCCACCGCCGGCGAGTCCGGTCCGACCTTCCTCGCTGCGCCAGCTCCGCCGGATCCTGCCGGTGAGCAGGCAGCGAGCGCGGCGGTCGCCGCCACACCGCCACCCAGCATCAGGAACCGTCGACGGCCCAGCGCCGTGCCAACGTCGCGGGACAACCCCATACCCACACTCCCGACTCCATCCGGAAATACACAAGCACTGGCGACAGGTAAGGCGACCCCGCCGTCGCTCGAACCATACCCCTAACCCGTACCACCCATCGGCACGATTCGTGGCGACACGAAACTAGTCGTGACTGCACTGGCGAACATATACCCCCTTAGGGT
>JBOHEL010000536.1:0-3440 GCA_050700995.1 Sciscionella sp.
GTCTTCAAGACACCCAAACCCCCGGTATCAGCACCTCTTCGATCCGGGTTGCCCTGGTGATCACCGGTCCGTAAGGTCAATGCCGCCGTGGTGTTTCGGGAAGCCGGTGTGATGCCGGCGCGGCCCTCGCCACTGTGATCGGGAAGTCGGCTGCTCATCGGCCACTGGGAGCGCATGCTCCTGGGAAGGCGAGCGGTTGACGTTCGACCCGTAAGCCAGGAGACCGGCCACGGCACCGCAAGAACCATCCACGAGGTGTTGGAGAGGTGCTCGCCGTGGGCATTGGCGCAGGGAAAACCGCCGCCGTAACACAGACCACCAGCCAGGAAACGGCCCGATGGCGGCAGGTGGGGGGCTTGTTCTCCGTCATTGCCCTGCTGCACATCGTGGCGTGGGGGGTCCTGCTACTCGCTGTGGTTCCGAATCACTACACCATGGGTGCCAAGGTATTCGGCCTCGGTCTCGGCGTGACCGCGTATACGCTGGGTATGCGGCACGGGTTCGACGCGGACCACATCGCCGCCATCGACAACACCACCCGCAAGCTGCTGGCCGACGGCAAGCGGCCGGTGTCGGCCGGGTTCTGGTTCGCGCTCGGGCATTCCACAGTTGTGCTGGTGCTTGCCGCGCTGATCGCGCTTGGCGCGCGCGTGGTCGGCTCGCTGACCAGCGACGACTCCTCGACGCATGACACGCTGGGGTTGATCGGCACCGGCGTCTCGGGGCTGTTCCTCTACCTCATCGGGGTGTTGAACCTGCTCGCGCTTGCCGGGATTCTCAAGGTCTGGCGACGGATGCGTCACGGTGAGTTCGACGAGGCCGCGCTGGAGGTACGGCTCGCACAGCGTGGGTTCTTCAACCGCTTTCTCGGCGGTGTGACGCGGTCGATCAGCCGCCCTGGCCAGATGTACCCGGTCGGGCTGCTGTTCGGCATCGGCTTCGACACCGCCAGCGAGGTGACACTGCTGGTGCTCGCGGGCAGCGGAGCGGCAGGCGGCTTGCCCTGGTACGCGATCGTGGTGCTGCCGCTGCTGTTCGCGGCCGGGATGAGCCTGCTGGACACCGCGGACGGCTGTTTCATGAGCGTTGCCTACAACTGGGCGTTCGCCAACCCGCTACGGAAGGTGTACTACAACATCACGATCACCGCGCTGTCGGTGGCGGTAGCGCTGATCATCGGCACCATCGAGCTTGTCGGCCTGCTGCGCGACGATCTCGGTCTTGAGGACGGCTTCACCCTGTGGGTGTCCACACTGGACTTGAACAATGTGGGGTTCTTCATTGTGGGGTTGTTCGTGGCGGTCTGGGCGGCGGCGCTGTCCTACTGGCGGCTCGCCGGTGTCGAACGGCGCTGGGCCGAGCGTGTCGCCGACACCTGCCGCCCGCCGAGCACATAGTCCCGGAACATGAGCACGGCGGGCGGCAGCGACCGCCGCGCGGCCCACACGAGCCCGATTCGCCGATACGCCCGAGGGGTCAGCGGGACCTCGACAACGCCGCGCGGCAGTTCGCGCTCGGCAAGCGGCAGCAGCGCGACTCCGAGGCCCGCGAGCACGAGCCCGCGTACGGTATCCACCTCTTCGCCCTCGAACGCGAGCGCTGGGGCGAACCCCGCGTCCATGCACAGTTCATCGGTGATCCGGCGCAGCCCGTAGCCCGCCTTCATCCCCACAAACTGCTCGCCTGCCAGCTCCGGGAGGCGGATGCGTCGCCGCCGGGCCAGCGCGTGGCTGCCCGGCAGCGTCACGACCAGCGGTTGATCGCCCACCACGGCATGTCGGAACTCCTCGGTGCTCGGTGGCGGGGAGGTCAGCGCCAGATCAGCCTCACCGGTGCGGAGCCGTTCGAGCATCTCGTCCTGCGCACCTTGTACCAGCGTGAAGCGGACCGAGGGATGGTCGACTCGGAACGTTCGCAGCAGTTCGGGCACCCGCGCCTCGCCCATGGTGTGCAGGAACGCCAGCACCACCTGACCGCGCTCGGGATCGGCTTCCTCTGCGACGTGGCGGCAGCCCGTTCGCAATGCGAGCAGTGCCCCCTCGGCGGCGCGCGCGAGATGCTCGCCCGCCCTGGTGAGCTGGATGCCCCTGCCGTCGCGGATCGCGACCGGCGTACCCGCTTGCGCACTGACCGCGGCCAGCCACCGGCTGGCCGTTGGCTGCGGTACGCCGAGGCGCTGCGCAGCCCTGCTCAGGTTGCCTTCCTCGGCCAGCGCGGCCAGCAGTGCCAGCCGAGGCGCCAGCGTATCGGCGAGCTCCTTATCATCCACCATTGAATCAATAGTTCCACATAATCGTATTGGACGAATAGATTCGTCCGGCCTACCTTGGTTTCACGTGGCAGCGATCGAGCGGCACTCTGCGGTTGGCCCCCATCTGCGTGGCACGCCGGGGTTCACACGCATCTCGCTGGCACTGTTCGCCGCAGGCTCGGCCAGCTTCACCGCGCTGTACTGCGTGCAGGCGTTGCTGCCGGCACTGACGGTCCAGTTCCGGGTGTCGCCCGCCGTCGCAAGCCTTGCCGTCTCGCTTGGCACCGGCGGGCTCGCGGTCGGCGTGATCCCGCTGACGGCACTGTCAGGGGTATGTGGCCGCACTCCCATGATGACGGCGTCGGTGTTCACCGCTGCGGTGCTGGGAATCGCGCAGGCGTTCAGCCCCAGCTTCGCGGTACTGCTGGTGCTGCGGGCATTGCAAGGCCTGGCGCTCGCCGGGTTGCAGGCCACCGCGATGTCCTATCTCGCCGAGGAGATCGATCGCCGTTCGCTCGGCTTCGCCATGGGCCTCTACATCGCGGGCAACGGTATCGGCGGCATGGCAGGCAGGCTGATTGCCAGCCTTGTGCTGGACGTCTCCACCTGGCGTGTGGCGCTTGGCGCGGTCGGCGTGATCGCACTGGTGTGCGCCGTGGTCTACCGGTACTCGATCCTGCCATCGGCGCACTTCCGCCCCAGGACACCGCGGTTGCGGCGGTTGACGCTGACCGTGGCACGTTCCTTCACCGACACCGGGCTGCTGCGGCTGTTCGGTTGTGGCTTCCTGCTCATGGGCTGCTTCGTGACGGTGTACAACTATCTCGGTTTCCGCCTGCTGGCGGCGCCCTACGGCCTGTCGCAGGCGATCGTCGGAATGATCTTCGTGGTGTATCTCGCAGGCGCGGTGTCCTCAGCCGTGGCAGGCAGGCTCGTCGACCTGCTGAGTAGACGGCGGATGCTCTGGGGTACGGCGCTGGTCACACTGGCCGGGGTGGCGCTGATGCTGCCTGACAGCCTGGCTGTCGTGGTGATCGGACTGGTTGTCACCACCGCGGGCTTCTTCGCGGCGCATTCGGTCGCCAGTGGCTGGGTCGGGGCGCGTGCGGCCACCCTCGGGGTACAGGGACCAGCCGTGTACCTGTTCTGCTATTACCTGGGCTCCAGCGTGGGAGGGTCGCTTGGCGGC
>JBOHEL010000537.1:0-3434 GCA_050700995.1 Sciscionella sp.
TCCGGGATCGGGAACCGGGCGCGGCAGTCGCCGATCTCGGCGAGCAGTCGGGCGGCACGCACCTTGCCAGATCGGGGCAGGCTGGTGAACACGTGCTGGTCGGCGTGCAGGGCCAGCTGCTCGGTGATCTGGGTGGACAGGGTTTTGATCTGTTCGACCAGGGTGGTGAGCACGGCGAGCAGGGCGCGGGTGATGTGGGCTTGCGCGCTGCCGTGCTCGCCGACCGCGCCGCGCGGGGCTGCGGTCAGCCGGGCGTGCAGCACGGCGGGGTCGACTCGCCCGCAGTAACCGACGCTGGAAAGCCAGGCCGCCAGGCGCTTTGGGGACAGCCAGTCGGCGCGATCTTGGGTGTCGAAGCGGGTCAGGAACGCCAAGGTGATCGGCGAGTCGATCTCGGCGAACAGCCCGACCGCGCCGGGGAAGGCGTTGCGCAGGTGGGCCCGCAGTTGGTTGGCGACCGCGACCCGGTGCGACACGAGGTCTTTGCGGGCGCGGCAGGCCCGGCGCAGTGCGACGGTGGCCTCGGTGTCCGGGGTCGGTGGGCGCAGCCGCGCCCGGTCGGTGCGCAGCGTGTCGGCCAACACGAACGCGTCGAAGCGGTCGTCCTTGTTGCCCGCCGAGCCGTAGCGTCCGCGCAGGTTCTTGATCTGGTTCGGGCTGATCACCACCACCGTCATGCCGGCCTCGAGCAGGGCCTCAACGACCGGCCCGTCCGGGCGCTCGATCCCAACCTCGGCTACGCCGGAGTGCCTCAGCACGTCGACCAGCTCGGCCAGGCCAGCGGCGCTGTGCTCGACGCTGTGCCGCACGAGCTCGCGGCCGCGGGCATCGACGACCGAGACGGCATGGTCATCACGCGCCCAGTCCAGACCACCGGTGACACCGCCCGGCGGCTCCTCGGGCAGTTGGGTGATCACGGTAGTGCTGGCAGCCTTCACGTCAGCCTCCTCGCTGCTAGACCCAGTGGGGAGGCACCCTCGTGCGGTGCCGAGGCGTGGCAGCCGGTTCGCTCACTGATCGGCGCTCGGTGGCGCTCAGCCCTGTCGACGGTCGGCACGCCCCGGGTAACCGCAGGACCCCGCAGAACTCATGATGGACGTCAAGCGCGTCTAGCGAGCAGGGCAGTGATCCGGCGGCACCTCGGGTGCATCGGCGATCCATCCAAGATCACCGACACAAGGATGGTGCACCAGTGAGCGGCAGCGGAAGCGGTGATCGGCGGGGGCAGGCCCGCCAGGTGGCGGCCCGATTGGAGGAATCGCCAGGGCGCGCCCTGGGGCTGGCCGTCGTTTCCACCGTGATGTGCATGGTCGGAGTGGTCATGGTCGTGATCGGCCTCGATCAGGGTCACCACCCGGGCTGGTATCAAGTGCTGTTTCCGGTGCTGATGGCCATAGTGGCGGCGATCAACTGGCCTCGCTTCGTGAGCAATCGGCGCAAGGCCGCCGACCGCTCCTGAACCGCACGGCCAGGCGTCGAGTCACGCGCGGGTGCGGAGCGCGCCCGTCCGACAAGCCAGCTCGCGCGACATCGCATCGGCAGGAATTCCGCCAGCGCTTGGGCGTGTAGGTTGTGGCAACTGCGTAGTGAGCATCGTGTGCTCACCCTCGTGCTAGCGACCCTTGGTCGCTAGGTCGTAGTGACGGTGACCGAGGGCAGGCCGCTGGCGCCGTTGGGCGCGGGTGGGGCGGTGACCGTGGTCTGGGTGTGGCCGCTGGCGTCGGTCGCGCGGCAGCGCACGGTGTGCTTGCCTGCGGCAAGGTCGAGGGTGATCCGCCACATCCGCCAGGTGATGGGGCTGACCTCGGTGGCGAGTTGCGCGGCCCGCCACGGGCCGGAGTCCACCTGGACCTCCACCTTCGCCACTCCCGTCGGCTGCGCCCATGCGATGCCTGCGACGGTCACCTTGCCCGAGGGCATCGTGGCGAAGGGGTGTGGCGCGTCGATCCGCGACTCAGTCTTGATCGGCCCACGCTGGGACCAGCCGCGCGGGATCCAGTACCCAGCCTGGGCGTCGAACGTGGTCAGCTCGAGGTCGGTAACCCACTTGGTTGCCGACACGTAGCCGTAGAGGCCTGGCACCACGATGCGCGCCGGGAACCCGTGTTCCACCGGAAGTGGCTGCCCGTTCATCCCGATCGCGAGCATTCCTCGGTCGAGCACGTCGTGCAGCGGACTGCCCGCGGTGAACCCGTCTGAACTGGTGGAGAACAGCTGATCGGCGCTCTCGTGCACGCCGCACGGCAGCAACAGGTCCTTCATCGGGATCCCGATGAACTCGGCGGTGGAGATATACGGGCCGCCCACCGGGTTGGACACGCAGGTCATCGTGATCACCTGCGACTTCAGCGGCCGGTTGCGGATATCGGAGAAGCTGTAGGTGTGCTCGCGCTCGACCATGCCGTGCACCCGCAACTGCCAATCCCTCGTCTGGATGTGCGGCACGGTGAGCGCCGTGTCCACCCGGTAGAAATACCTGGCGGGCGTGATGAAGCTGGGGGTGCCCTGCGCCACGAAGTCGGCACCTCGCGGTATCGGAGGTGCGGGCTGTACAGGCACCAGCTTGCCGATCGAGGCCTCGGAGGATGTCAGATCGCGCGAGGCCACCAGGAGTTGCCCGGCAAGCCCCGCGATACCCGCGCCCACCGCGACGCCCGCCGACCCGACCATGAAATTGCGCCTGCTGGTAGCCGCGGCTGGAGTGTCGCGCGCCGCGTTACCGGCATCCGGCGCGAACCTCGACCGCGCGAGCCCGTGCAGGAAGGGGAACGTCAGGACGCCGCCGAGCATGCTCGCCGCAGGCGCGAGTGCCGCGAGCTCTCCGAGGCCCGGCCGAGAGAACACCGCGACGAATCCGAGCACTCCGAGCAGCGCGGCCAGCACGGTGCCAGGCGCCGCCCTGCGACGGGAGATGAGGCCCGCGACGATCCCGATCAGCAGTAGTACCATCGCCATGCCCGAGAGCAGCACGGTCTTGTCGTTAGCACCGAACGAGCTGATCGCGAATTCCTTCAGCCACCCAGGGCTGAGGTCGATGGCCGCGCTGCCCACCGCGAGGTACGGGGAAGCCGGTGTGCCGACGAATCCCGCAAGCAGGTGGCCCGCGGCTAGGGCGATCGCCACCGACAACACGCCGATGAGTGCGGCCGGCGCCGCAGGCAGCTTCGTGCGCGGTTCCATATCTAACATTCGACACCCGCGGACCGATGGTTCACAGTGATGGGCGGATCACGTAAGGAATCCGCAAGCAGGTTCCGGTCGCAGGTGAGCGCGCTGGTTACCTGTGCTGCGCGCCGGGCACCTGCCGTCGGTCTGGTCACTCCGGATTGCCGATGCCCTCGTCCGGCACCTGGCGCGTGGCGGACAGCAGCTCGCGCAGCGTGCGCTCGTCGGTAATGTCCAGACCGTTCACAAACTGCTGTAACACCGCACGC
>JBOHEL010000538.1:0-3424 GCA_050700995.1 Sciscionella sp.
GGCGCCGATAACGGGTGACGCGGCGATGATGGCGGCGCCGATGAGCTGCCAGCGCGAGGACAGGTTCACCAGCGACGCGTTCGCCTTGGACGTGTCGACCTTCACGTCGACGTTGACGTCCTTGTGATCCAGGGCGTCCAGGCGCTCGGAAAGCTTGTCGACCTGCAGGGCGAGCTTCGTGAACGTCTTGGACGCGTTGTCCAGGGCAATGATGTTGAAGGACAGGTCACGGGCCACGATTCACCCCCCGTCCTGCGCCATCTTCTCGGCGGCATCCGCGAATCGGTCGAACTCGAGCAGGGTCAACTCGCGAACATCCTTCGGCCGCAGATGGAATCGGGCCGCGAATACCGTCATGAAGGTGAAGCAGCGGACCTCCGGGTCTTTCCACTTCGCGAGGTAGGGTCCGGCGCCGACGCCACCGCCGCCTCAGGTTCGGCCTGCTCGTCGCGAATGACCTCAAACGACATCAGGTCCATCGACAGCAGGTCATCGAACCGAAGCGCCTCACCGGCACGCCGCTTCACGATGTAGATCAGGGACGCGACCGCATACGGGTTTCCCTTGCTCAGCTCGCCCAGCCACTCGGACATGCCGATATGGGCCTTGTCGTGAATGAGCATGGCCTCCGCGACGGTGAGCTTCCCCCCAAGGTCGAAATCGTAGTGATCACCCTCGAACGTGAACTTCATTGTCCCCTGCCCATCTAGGATTCGAGATCACGCGTCACGTCGTCCATGGTCTGCAGAATCGCCTGCCGAAACTTGGGTGCTTTCTTGCTGATCGTCGAGGCGAACCACGGCCCGGCCTTCTGCAGCACCCACACGTGCCGGTTGCCGAACACCGGATGCCGCCAGCCCTTCGGCGAATCCATGTGCCTGGGCAGTGAACGCTGCGACTCCGGCAGCTTGTTCGAATCGGTGATGATCTTCACGCCGCGTGCGGTGACCTGCAGCCGCGTTGCCCGAGCCGTCGACTCACGCAGGCCCGCGCCGAGACGTTCCGCACGCCGCACCGCACTCGCGGACCGCGCGCGGGCGATGTTGTGCTCGCGGCGCCTGGCGTTGCCGCTTTTCGGGTTCAGGTTGCCGGTGGAGGTGGTGTGCAGTGAAAGCACCGCTTCCTGCACATCCGCCACCACAGGCTTACCGGCCTGGATGATCCCCCGGCGCAGCTTCGTCCGCAGATCTTTGCGGCCCGTGTCTTTCAGCTTGCGGCTCAACGCCCGAAACTCCTGCGCACCCTGCGACGACAGCGAGATACGGACCTCCGGCATTACAGCGTCGACTCGTCGGACACGATCGTCACCTGAATCGGGGCGTTGACCTCATCCGAGTACGCCTCGAACGTCGTCGACATCGCCACGATCGCCGGACCCGACACGTTCGGCGGCGCGGTCTTCAGCTTCACCGCTGGCAGGATGAAATCCAGCTTGTAGTGCGCCGTGGTGGCACCGATGACATCACCGGTCAGGGTGAGCTGCATCGCGAGCGTGGTATTCGCCGAAAACACATCGTAAAGCTCGGACTGGTTGAACTCGGCCGACATCTTGCCCGTCAACGTCGGGAACGCGTTCTCCAGCTGCTCGGCCTTCTTGCCGGCGTTACCCAACCCGTAGCGGGCGGTGTCCATGCCGGTCGTGCCATCCAACGTGATGTCGGTGACGATCGTCGACATCGCCGTTCCGCCGGTGACCGCCGCGACACCGGCCGTGGTGGCGACCGTTCCTCCCAGGGTGATCTTGGCCTGCGAGAAGTCGAACACGCTGGCACCGGAGATGAAACTCGCAGCGGCCAGCGTGGTCGTGGTGTCCTCGTCCTTGCCGTCGACGGTGAGCTTCAGAGTCGGGGTGGCGTTGTCCTTCAGGACGAACTCCCACTTGCTGACCTTGCACCCGGTGTAGGTGAAAGGCTTCACCACACCCGTCGACGGCTCCGGGCGCCCTACCTGCATCGTCAGGCCGAGACCCTTAAAGCCGCCAGGAGTGTGCACCTGCGAATATGCGCCGGTCTGGCCGGTCACCGCGGTCGGGACGGCCACGGCCGACGCGAGTGCGTTCTTCCACAGCAGCCCCATGCCCTTCGTGGCGTGATCCACGTCGATGTCACCGGACACCGAGGTACGCGACACCACGACGCGCTTGGAGCGCTTGAACTTGGTTCCCACCCGCAAGCCCGTCGGCTCAAGGAAGGTCAGGTTCTTCGCGAGGGTTTCGCTGTTGAACTCCACGAAATGATCTACCGTGGCGGCGGTGCCCCACGTCGTCTCGGCGGCGAGGCCGAGTTGCGCGTCAAGACCGGATCCGGTGGCCATTACTTGCTCTCCTCAGGTGCGGAGGGGGCAGCTGCGGGCGCAGCTGCAGGTGCGGCAGCCGGAGCTGCGGCGGCGGGCTTCTCCCACCGGGACTTGGGCCATGCGCGGCCGTTCACCAGCCAGCAGTCGCCACCATCGGCGGCGGTGCCGGGAACATCCACGACCGCACCGGCGTCGACGTGACACGATTCGGCGTCCCCAGCGGGTCGGTACACATCCACCGGTCCACCGGTGTTCTTCAGCTTCGCCATGTCGTCTCCTAGACGCGGGTGTTGACGTGAACGGTGAAAACGAGGCGCGCGTACGTGCCCGCCGTGGTTTCGTGATAAAACAGATCGCCCACCGTGAGACCGGCCACGCACGGCGAGGACAGGCTCAAACTGGGGTTGCCGCGCAACGCCTGACCGGCCGTGTTCAGGATGGTGAACGCCCTATCGCGGGCGGTTTTCGCGGTGTCATCGGTGCTACGCGCGAGCACCGAGCACACCACGTCGATCTGCTCGTCACGCTTGCGCTGCCCCAAACCCGCCCACTGCTGCGCCGAGGTGGCGGCGTGCCCAGTGGTGTCGGGGTCGGAGTCGAACCCGATGTACAACTGGTCCTCGATGGTGCCCGATACGACCGGGCCGTCCGCCACTTCCACGTTCGTGAACACCGACGTCCACAGCGCGATCAGGGCGTCGGTGACGTCAGGGATCCTGGTCTCGGTCATGCGATGCCCGGCAATCCGGTGCCGAGCAGTTCCAGCGCCCGGTTGGGGATGGCGAATCCGATGCCGGGCACAACCGACGTGCCCATGCCACCGGCGCGGGTGGCGCCCTTGTCGCCGCGCTGCGTCATCCACAGGTGCTGCACGATGATGCGCGCGGCGAGCTGGAAGTTCGGCGGCACCACGGTGTAACCGGCCTGGTACGTCACGGCGACAAGACCGGAAACCGGCGCGCCCGAGAGGAGGGTGACCTGACCTGACTTCTGGTTGACATGCAGGCTGGCTAGGTCCCAGGTGATTGAGCCGTCGATTCGAGTCACAGAGGTGAGAGACAGCACGGGAACGTTATTGAGCATGAACGACGAAACGTAGCCCAGGTCGAACTCGTCGGTGACCTGCCGC
>JBOHEL010000539.1:0-3415 GCA_050700995.1 Sciscionella sp.
GCCGGGCGTGAAACGAGCCTGATCGATACTGCTCACCGGGTTGACCTCGACATCGAGTCCCAGCACTCGAACCGCCCTGCGCAATACGTACGCGTCACCGACCGCGATGCCCCGTGCCGTTTCGCCGATTTGCGGCTCCGCCAGTGTCCGCGCGGTGATCTCTGGACCAATGCCAACAGGATCCCCCAGCGTGACAGCAAGGATCGGGCGGTCGTCGGTGCCATTGCCTGCGGTCATCGGGAGGTCCTCTCAGCTGTCGCGTTCCGCGCTATTCTGCGATCTCGGGCAATCACGAAGTTCAGGTGGTCGATACAGGCCACCGCGGCGTCCTGGCCACCGATGAGACCGCCCTTGGTGGCGAAGGGCAGACCGTGCCACGGCCCGCCGACCAGCCGACCCGCGACGGCGAGGGGAAGCACGTCGGTGTCGATCTCGAAGCCGTCCGCCGCGAGTCGGGCGGTGACCGCGGCGGCGATATCCCCGCCGGTGGCGTAGAGGCCGCCGATGTCGTGCTGCTCAAAGACAATCCGGGTCGCCGCCGCCATCGCCTCCGGAATCCGCGCGGCCGCCACCGGATCGACCTGGGTTCCGTGGGGTGGTAACCGGGTCCGTATGCCGATCACGCTGTGTTTGGCCCGAAACAACCCTGCTGCCTGATCGGCGATCCATTGCGGCGCAAGATGATCCAGTGCGACGTCGACGAACCGAGCGTCGAGTTCGGATTCGAGGTGTGCCACCTGAACACCGGTCAGCTCGGTGACGCTGCCGATCACGGCGAAGACCGGCCGCGTAGGCCCGCTGCCCGGCGAGATACCCAGCGCGGCCGCGAGCCGGACGCCGAACGGGCCGGAATCAACGGAAACCCAGTGCGTTCCCATGCGGGCAGTGATGGTAGCCGCGGCGCGTGCGATCGTGGTGAGATGAGCATTCGTGGTGGCGTCACAGACGACCAGCTCGGCTGGCGTGCCATGCTCGGCAGGCTTGTCCAGTGCCGCCGCGGTGGCCTCGACACCTGCCTCGATGACATCCAGTGGCACCTCGCGGATCGACCGGTCGATGCCTGCCAGCAGCACAGTAGCCACCCGAGAGGAGTGCACCGGAGTCAGCGGGTCCCGCGCCGCGGAAGTCTCCGCCAGCGGAACCCCGTCAACCACGTGCAGGCCGCCAAGGGTCACCCGGCCGGCATCCGGGAATGCCGGTACTACCAGCGCGCGGGTGCCTGCTCTGGCGTCGCCCAGAACGGCGTCGGTCTCCGGGCCGAGGTTGCCGCGCAGCGTGGTGTCCACGCGCTTGACCGTCAGTTCAACGGGCCCGGCCTGCCGAAGGGCAAGCCTCACGGCTTCTCGGCTCGCGTCCGGACTCAGGTGGCGACTGCTCAAGTTGACGACCAGCGCGTCCACACCGGACCCCGCCGCGAGCACGACCGGGCGTTCTGCCAGCGGCGCGCTCACCACCACGGTGCGCAGGCCGAGGCGGGCGAACAGAGCTCCTGTGGCGTTGCTGCCGGTCATGTCATCGCCGAGCACGAGGACACGTGGCATCGATACGCCTCCGGAAAACTGCTCACAGTGAGCAAATAAAATGGATGAACTGCGCATCTTTTTAGCACGCACATGGCGAACCGTCAAAGCCCTGTTGCGCAGTCTGATCAGGTGAGCGGCGCCAGCGCAGACCTCATGAGGTCAGTCGCACCGGTGGCCGCGCGATCAATTCCGGTCCGCCCGCACCCTCCCGAGCGTGCTCCAGGGTCATGGTCGCCTCCCGGCCACACAGTTCGAGGGTGGCCACCGCGTTGCCGAAGTGCGGGCCGGAGGTCTTGCGCCAGTTCACCGGTGGCTGCGGCAACCCCCTCCTCCCCGACCACCAGAGCACCAGCCGGGCGAGCGGTTCCCACCAGGAGAGCCGGAAGGCAGCCTTCATCGCCGTGGGAACCACGTTGTGGATCGGCGAGCACACCAGCTGGTGGACCTCGCTGCGCATGGCTGTCTGGAACTCCACCCGCGCGGTGTAGCCGTGGTGCACGTCGCCGGAGAGCACGCATACCGTGGCCGGTGAACCCTTCCCGATACGTTCGATCAGCCGCGCCAGCCGCGCCGAGGAAGCCTGGAACGCCGGCCAGTGCTCCAGATCCACCGCCTGCCGCACCTGTTCAGCCCACCGCCCGGTTCTCCCTGGGGCACGGGCGCCTACCTCGTTGAGGGACTCGATGTGGTGGATGACGTAGGGCATCAGCCATGGCAGCGACGAGCCGATCAGCAGATGGTCGAGGTCGCCCTCGGCGTTGTTCTCGATCCAGTGGAACTCGTCGTCACTGATCATCGAGCGGGCATTGTCACGCAGGATCCTGCCAGAGCGGGTGTCGATGACCAGCAGTCGCACCCGGCCGAAATCACGGCGATAGCTCCATTGGGCCCCCTTCGTGCCATTCACCTCCACGTCGGCACGGTCCGCGAAGTCGGAGAGCAGGTCCGCGATGTCGGTATCACTGCCCGCCGCCGTCACAGCCTGGAACATCCCGTCGGACGCCAGCTCCTGCGGGCCGAGGTTGCCGATGTGTTGGTAGACCCAGTAGGACATGAGTGCGCCGCGGATGCGTTCGCCCCACCAAGGCTGGCGCGAAATCGTGTCCCGCCACGTTTGCGAGGTATTCCAATCGTCGCGCACGTCGTGGTCGTCGAAGATCATGGAAGTGGGCACCGTGGACAACAGCCATCGCACCCTCTCGCTGCCCCAGGACTCGTGGTAGAGCCGGACATATTCCTCGAAGGTGGCCACTTCGGTTCCCGGCGGACGGCTCACGTCCCTGCGGCGGCGCAACCACTGCTGGGTCTCGCGTGTCGTCTCGTCGGCGTAAACCTGGTCGCCGAGCAGCAGCAGCGAGTCCGGCCAGTCCCGCTCGGGCAGCTGGGCCATTCGGCGCGCATAGGCCTCCAAAGCGTCGGTGCCGAGCATGCGGTGCGCTTTCGGCTCCGCGGTCTGCGGCTTGCGGCAGGAGCCGAACACCATGCGGTGCGGGCGGGCGGGATCTTCGGGAACGGTGCGAATCCGGCACTGCGGGAACTCCGAGTCCGGCATGGGCCAGGTGTGGGCGCCGTCGAGTCGCACCTCGTAGGGCGTGATGGTATCCGGCACCAGGCCCGTCACCGTGACCAGCGCGTAGTGATGGCCCGACACCTGAAACGTCGCCGCGCGGCAGCTCGCGATCTCGACAACGCAGGGGCCGCTGGTCTCCACCCAGATGGTCGCCGAGCGCTGGTCGACATGACGCAACAGTGGTCCGAGCACGAGTTCTGCCACCATCACAGCCCAGCACACCGGCAGGACACCGCAACAATGGGGCCCGGCCGACCTCGACATCGCCGCCCGCGGTGCCGCTTGCCTAACAGGGCTGAACCTGAGCCTGCGGCTACAAACC
>JBOHEL010000540.1:0-3391 GCA_050700995.1 Sciscionella sp.
TCCCCGGCTGCGATCGCATTCAGAACGGCGGCCATGGGATGGTGCGCCAGGTATTCGATGGTTCCGGATACACCCCTGCCGCGAGCAGCCCGTCCGTGCGGCGGAGCAGCGCCGCCAGCTCGGCGATCGTCAGGTGCCCGGAGATCTCCTCGGCCAGGCCGCCGTCCACCGCGGCGCGCAGCTTGCGTAGCGCGGCCATCGTCTCCTCGTTGAGCGGCTCCCCCAGGAAGCCCCACAGCACCGTCCGCAGCTTGTCCTCGGTGTGCAGGCAGATGCCGTGATCCACGCCATATACCCCACCGTCCACGCCCGGCAGTAGGTGACCGCCCTTGCGATCGGTGTTGTTCAGCACCACGTCCAGCGCCGCCATCTGCCGGATGCTGGGGGTGTCGGCGTGCGCGAGCACGGCCGGTTCACCCAGCCGATCGTGTGCGTGCAGCACCACCCGCCAACCCTCGGGCACTTCGTCAGGGGCGGTGACATCGACCAGTCCAGTCTCCGGGACGGTGTCGACCCAGAGCTGCACCATCCCGGGCCCGAAGGGCCCCGGCCGCATCACCGTCGGCGGTACCAGATGCAACCCTGCGGCCTCCGAAAGGAGGTAGCTGGCTACCTCCCGTCCGGCAAGCGTCCCGTCAGGGAAGTCCCATAGCGGCCGCTCGCCGCTGATCGGCTTGTACACGCAATGCGCGTCGACACCGTCTGCACTGATAGCGCAGAACAGGGTCGCGTTGGAGGCATCCACCAACCGGCCCTCGACGTCGATCTTGCCTCTTCGCAGGAACTCGCAGGCGCCGGGCTCCCTCGGCAACACCGTCATGTCACGCGGTCTCGGAGTCGTCGTCGCCCCGCCGGTAGCCGTTCTGCCTCGGGCAGATGTGACCCTCGGGATCCAGTGGCTCGTTGCACAGCGGGCACGGCTTGCGGCCCGCGGCGATCACCCGCCTCGCCCGCTCGGTGAAGGCACGCGCGGCCGCCGGACGCAAGAAGACCCGCAGCGCGTCCGGTCCCTCCTCGGTGTCGTCGAGCACCACCGACTCGTCGATCTCCTCTTCGGACACCGCCAGCAACTCGACGACGACGGCCTTTGTCTCGGCGTCCCAGCCCAGCCCCATCGTGCCGACCCGGAACTCCTCCTCGACCGGCACGCCGAGCGGCTGGCTGTCCACGAGTTCGGCTGGCGCGGTGTCGGGGATCTCCGCCTCGAACTGGCGCTTGACCTCTTCCAGCAGCGAGCCCAGTCGCTCAGCGAGCACCGCCACTTGCTGCTTCTCCACCTGCACGCTGACGGTGCGGGCATCCGCGGTGGCTTGCAGGTAGAAAACGCGGTCACCCGGCTGCCCGACCGTACCTGCGACGAACCGGTCGGGTTCTCGGAATACATGAATGACACGAGACATGGCACTGATGACCCTAAGGCACGCCAGGTTCCCCGGCAGCGACGACCCGACAGGAGTCTCTATGCTCGCGGGCGTGGTGAAGATCGCGTCGTACGGGAACTGGCAGTCACCGATCACGGCAGCCCAGGTGGCTGCGGCGGGCGGTAGCCCACGGTGGGTCGGCCAGCATCGCAATCAGGTGTGGTGGGCGCAGCCCAAACCCACCGAGGGCGGCAGGCTGAGCCTGATGTGCGCTGCTGGGGGTGTCGTGCGCGAGGTGCTGTCCGCACCGTGGAACGCGCGCAACCGCGTGCACGAGTACGGCGGCGTGCCCTGGGTCTTACTCGCTACGCCGGATGGCGATCGCGTTGCTTTCACTCACTGGGACGACCAGCGGATCTACCTGTTCGATCCGGATGAAGACGGCGCGGTGCCGGAGCCGCTGACACCGCAACCCGCGACCGTGCACGGCTGGCGGTACAGCGAACTTACCGCGGGTCCCGGCGGCCGCGAGGTGTGGTGCGTGCGGGAGTCCGTCACCGGCGAGCACCCCACGGACATTCACCGGGATCTGGTCGCGGTCCCCATCGACGGTGGCGAAGCTAGGGTGCTCGCGGCGAGCCACCATTTCATGACGGCGCCGAAGTCGAGTCCTGACGGCCACCGACTCGCCTGGCTCGGCTGGGATCACCCCGCGATGCCATGGGACGGCACGCAACTCTGCGTCGCCGAACTGGTGAACGGGGTGGCCGAGGGGCACCGCGTGGTGGCGGGCGGGCCGCGCGAGGCGGTCTGCCAGTTCGAATGGGACGGGGCCGATACGCTGCTCGCGCTCACCGATCCAGACGGCTGGTGGAACCTGCACCGGATCGGTCTGGACGGCACGGCGGTCAACCTCGCCCCCTGTACCGAGGAGCTGGGCGGCCCGATGTGGCAACTGGGCACCCGCTGGTTCGCTCCGCTCGGCGACGGCCGCCACGCGGTGATCCGCAGCGGTACGCTGGCCGTGCTGGATGAGCGGACAGGCACCGTCTCGGACGTGGACCTGCCGAGGCCGCTGTGGTCGTCGCTGACCGCATCGAACGGTGTCGTGGCAGGGGTTGCGGGCAGTGCCAGCGCCGAGCCTGCCGTGGTCGCATGGCAACCGGACGGCGAGTTGCGGGTGCTGAGCGAAGTTGCGCCGCCCCCGACCGACTACCTGCCGAGGCCGCGGCAGCGCACGTTCACCGACGGTGCGGGGCGCCCGGTCCCGGCTTATGTCTACCCACCGAGAAATCCGGACTTCACGGCGCCCGAGGGCGAGCTGCCGCCCTATCTCGTGCACGTCCACGGCGGCCCTACTGGCAGGACGCACGGCGGGCTCAACCTGGACTTCGCCTACTTCACCAGCCGTGGGATCGGTGTGGTCGCGGTGAACTACGGCGGCTCCGTTGGCTACGGCAGGGCCTTCCGGGAGCGGCTGCGCGAGGAGTGGGGCGTGGTGGACGTCGCCGACTGCGCGACCGTCGCCGAAACGCTCGGCGCCGAAGGTGTCGCGGACCGCGACCGGCTGGCGGTGCGCGGTGGCAGTGCGGGCGGTTGGACATCCGCGGCCTCGCTCACCACGGTGTCGACCTACCGCTGCGGCACTGTCATGTACCCGATCCTCGACCTCGCCGGATGGACGGGCGAGGGCGGCGAGACCCACGATTTCGAGTCGCAGTACATCTACGGGCTGGTCGGTGACCCGGTACGTCAAGCTGACCGCTACCGCGACCGTTCCCCCGCCCACCACGCCGACAAGCTCGCGGGGCCGGTTCTGCTATTGCAGGGCCTCGACGACCACATCTGCCCTCCGGTTCAGGCGGACAGGTTCATAGCGCAGCTGGACGGCAGCGGCATTCCGCACGCCTACTTGACCTTCGACGGTGAGCAGCACGGCTTCCGCCGCGCCGAGACGATCGAGGCGGCGCTGCAAGCCGAACTGTCCTTCTACGGCCAGGTCCTCGGCTTCCAACCGCCCAACACCACCC
>JBOHEL010000541.1:0-3387 GCA_050700995.1 Sciscionella sp.
GATCCCGGGCCGGCGCGCGACGCAGTAGAGCGCATGCAGGTGGTTGGTCAGGAATGCCCATTCAGCCATGCCATCCACCATACCGGTGAAATACGACATGTTTGTATTGACATGTCAAGTGCGACTAAATAGCGTGGCCGAGACCGGGACGGAGGCGACCCCACCGCCGGCCTCAGCACTCGTGAAAAGGGCTTCCCATGGAACGACAGTCCGCCTACCCGCTCACCCTCGAGGGAGAGCTCTCGCCGCACCTGAGCCGCTGGCTGTGGCTCGTCAAGTGGCTGCTGGTGATCCCCCACGTCATCGTGTTGTTCTTCTTGTGGATGGCGTTCCTCGTACTGTCGGTGGCCGCGTTCTTCACGATCCTGGTCACCAGCCGCTACCCGCAGGCGATCTTCGACTTCAACGTCGGCGTGCTGCGCTGGAGCTGGCGTGTCAGCTACTACTCCTACAGCGCGCTGGGCACCGACCGCTATCCGCCGTTCACGCTGGCCGACGACCCGAGCTACCCGGCACGGCTGTCCGTGCAGCACCCGCAGTCGCTCTCGCGCGGGCTCGTGCTGGTGAAGTGGTGGCTGCTGGCGCTGCCGCACTACCTGATCATCGGCGTCTTCACCGGTGGCGCCTTTGCCGGTTACAACCAGGCGCGCGATCACACCGCATGGGCATACGGCAGCGGCCTCATCGGCCTGCTGGTCTTCATGGCCGGCCTCGTCCTGCTGTTCGCCGACCGGTACCCCCGCGGCGTGTTCGACCTGGTCGTGGGCATGAACCGCTGGGTGTTCCGCGTCACCGCCTACGCGGCCCTGATGACCGACGAGTACCCGCCGTTCCGCCTCGACCTGGGCGGCACCGAACCGCCCACTGCCTCCACCTCCGACACGGCGCCGCTGACGCCCACCCCGGTCGGACCATGACCACCGTGCCGGGCGAGCGAACGCCGACGCGCGCCACCTGACCCAGCCGACCACCCCAACCAGGCGGAGCACGACATGACCACTGCCACCCACACCCCACGCACGACGGTCGCGGGAGGAGCCACCTCGCGCCGACCGATGGACCCGATGAGAAGGATCTCCCTGACCGCTGGGGTGTTGTACCTGCTCACGTTCGTGTCCATTCCCACTCTCGCGCTGTACCAACCAGTGAAGGATCACGTCGGCACCTTCGTCCTGGGCGCCGGCAGTGACACCGGCATCCTGTGGGGTGCCCTCTCCGAGGTCGTCGTCGGCATTGCCGGCATCGGCACCGCCGTGGTGCTCTACCCGGTCGCCAAGCGAGTCAGCCAGACCGCCGCCCTGGGGTTCGTCACCGCCCGAGTGCTGGAGGCCGCCCTCATCTTCGTCGGCGTCGTCAGCCTGCTGTCGATCATCACCCTGCGAAACGACGTGGCCGGCACCACAAGTGCGGACCCGGCCTCACTGGTCACGACTGGCCACGGCCTGGTCGCCGTCTACAACTCGGCGTTCCTGCTCTCGCAGAGCCTGATGCCCGTGGCCTGCGACCTGCTCCTGGGCTACGTGCTGTACCGGTCGGGCCTGGTGCCCCGCGTCCTGCCGATCGTCGCATTCGTCGGCGCCCCGCTGCTCCTGGCCTCCGACACCGCCGTCTTCTTCGGCGCCTACACCAACGTGTCCCTGCTCGCTGGCCTCGCCGCGCTCCCCGTCGCGGCGTTCGAGCTCTCGCTCGGCGTCTGGCTGGTCGTCAAGGGCTTCAGGCCGACCCCGCTGACCTCCATCGCCGCCCCCGCCCACGAGGGCCTTCCATCCGCCTGACACTCCACGACACAGATCCGGCCTACGCCGGGTCCCGGAACCACCAACCAAAGGGGATCGTCATGCCACGAAGGATGATCGCGGTCATCGTAGGCATCCTGTTCTTCGTCCAGATGGTCACCGCCATGATCGGGACTTCGCTGATTCAAGCCTTCGTCGACGGTGATACCGCAAGGGCACCAATGACGATCGGCGTGCTGCTTACGATGTGCTCGGGCCTTGCCGTGGTCGGCATCGGCGTGCTGATGTACAGGGTTTTGAAGCCCGTCAACCGAAGCCTGGCCATCTGGTACCCGATACTCAGGATCGTCGAGTTCACCGTCTCCGCCGTCTGCGGCGTCTATCTCTTGGCCCAGCTGCAGGCGGTCCCCAACCACATCCTGTGGGTCTACGTTCCGACGGGCCTCGGCGGTCTGGTCCTGACCTACCTGCTTTACGTCTCCCGCTTGGTTCCGCGTCCGATCGCCGTGCTCGGCCTCGTCGGATACGTCCTGCTCTCCCTGGGAGTGCCGCTCGACCTCATCGGCGTTCTCGACATGAACAACGGGCCAGGGCTCGCCCTGCTCGCTCCAGGTGGATTGTTTGAGGCCGTGTGCCTGCCGATCTGGCTGATCGCGAAGGGATTCAACACACCGACGTCCGAACAGGAGCTCAGGGCGCGCACGTTGGCGACCACGAGTTGACGAGTGCATGCTGTACTGGCGTCCTCGCGGCAGATGAAGGACAGGTCAGGTGCCACGTCGAGGCAGAACCGACCACCTGACTCATGTCGCTGAACTCCACCAGGGCGGCGTCAAGGCACCGTGCATGTTCGGTGCACCATCTGCGACCTTTGGCGGTGGCGTGGCCGGGCAGTACGGCGTGGCAGCGCTCCCAGATGCGCCGAACAGCAGTTCGCGGCTGCTGCCCTGCCGCTCCGCGGGAACTGTCGCCGGGAATCGGGGTAGCCGATCCCCTACCGGTCCGACTGCCGCTGGGTGCGTGGAGCCCGTGGCGAGCGGATATCGGTCGCCGGCCGACGATCGGCTAAGGGACAGGGCTTGAGAGTGGTCGGACCGTCAGCTGACTGTCGCCATGAACGGCGTCGGCAGTGACCTGGCCCGTGTCGTGGAAGCCGAGCTTCGCCAGGACCCGGCGAGAGGCAACATTCCAGGCGCGGACCGTTGCCCACAACCGCTCGTAGCCTGCCTCGGCCGCCCAGGTGACCACGGCTCGACCCGCCTCGGTCGCGTAGCCGAACCCGTGGGCCCGATGTAGCAGCTCGTAGGCCAGCTCGGGCTCGTCGGGTGCGCCGTTCCCATGGAAGACCAGCCCGCAATACCCGATGACATCCCCAGGACTCTTCCGCTCCACCGCCAGGACACCCGGCCGCGGCTCCTCACGCTCCCTGCGTATCTCAGCGGCGATGTCCGCCACTGTCGGCCGTCCCTCGGCATCCATCCGTCGGCGCGCTGGAACCCGGCGATCCCGCTCCATCCAGAGCCGACGGTAGATGCCCGCCTCATCCACGCGCCGACGCCGAAGGACCAGACGATCGGTCTCCAGAGTCTGCTGACCGGGCCGCGCGGGCATATTGCCATCCTGCCATCTCTGCAGCACCGCTTCTACGGGC
>JBOHEL010000542.1:0-3377 GCA_050700995.1 Sciscionella sp.
AAGGCCCCCTGCACGGTGAGCAACGCGGCCAGTCGGCCGCCGGCCTCAAGCGCCTCGTCCCACGCCCGAACGATCCCGAGAGCAGGTATTCGGTGACCGTTCTCAACCTTGCTAATGTAGGTGGGATCGGTAGGGATAAGAGCGGCGAGCTGGGGCTGCGATAATCCCCGCGCCAAGCGCAACCGTCGCAACTCTCGACCGAACACCAGATTCTTCTCCGGCCGCATCCCAACCATTCCCTTCACTGTGGCCACATGCGCCGCGTAACAAAAGTCCCCGCTCATAGTCGCGCAGACAAAGATCGTTGATCAGTGAATGATTTCCGGGCGAATCGGATCCGGGAATCACTGCGTGACCCGCCATAGCGGCGGATTGTAGCGGTCGGACCGCCGCGTCTGAAGTAGGCTGGATAACTGCTCGACCATAGTGCCGCGGAGGCCGAGCAGTTCTGTGAGCCTTCTCAATGTCAGGTAATCGACACCGCGTTCTCGCGCCTGCTCGGTCAGGCGGTCCACGGAGACCAGGATGGCCTCAGAATCGCCCGAAACAGCGTCATCCATGATGCGTGCGGCCTTCGCTCGCTCGTAGTCGAGTTCGGTTGACCCGCGTAACCGGCGGAGCCGCTCATTGGCTTCGGTCAGGCTCCGGCTTGTGGCCAATGGTCCGAACAGAAGCGATCCGGCGGCGACACGAGTGGCCTCGAGGGCGAAAACCGCCGTGCTCCGTTCGGTTAGGGGAACGACGATGCCCGCGTCGCGGACCTCGACGGTGCCGCGAGCACCGGCGACAGCGAGGATCATCAGCCCGGTGGCCTCCGATCGATGCCACTTCAGGATCGGACGGAATCGTTCGACCTGGTCAGCGGTCAGCGCGGTCCGTTGGCGCGCACCGAGTACACTGCACCGAGCGATCACCTCAGCCTCGTCGAGCTCTCCGTCAAGCCCCGGCCCACAGACCACGACGGCCGTGGGTAGTCCGCTGTGCACGCAGCCGGCGAGAGCTAGCATGTCGGCTAGCGGGCTGCGAAGCCCCGGCTCGTCTCCCCGCGCGACGATATCCCCACCAACGTCGACCACGGTGAGCTCATCAGCCTTGACATGATTGGCGAGGTCGGCGATCTGGCGACCAAGCCCTACCGCCCCCGTCGACGCATCG
The DNA here is from genome assembly GCA_050700995.1 of Sciscionella sp. Taxonomy (GTDB): domain Bacteria; phylum Actinomycetota; class Actinomycetes; order Mycobacteriales; family Pseudonocardiaceae; genus JBOHEL01. Next base: position 1,156 of record JBOHEL010000542.1, read on the forward strand.
AGCAGGAACAGCTGTGCCGGCAACGATCCGGCCAACCTCGGCAGCGTCGAACCGGCCGGCGGCCTACAGGTGGTACTCGACATAACCCGGTGCACGCCCGCGGCGGGGCTGGCGAGATCGACGAAATCGTCAACGGACCGAGGTCCCGGCAACGGATCGACGATGAGCCGATCCCACGAGAACGTGGCCACAACCACCGAGTCGTCCTCGAGATCCCGCGCAGCGAGCATCGTGGCCGCGATGACGTCGCCTCCGCCCCCCGCGGCCACAAACACACGGCGGGCCACGACAGCGATCGTAGGACCACTCGACATAGCGGGTGGTCGCTGGCAGGCAGGAAGTAGGCGCGGCTCCCCGCGGATGGTGGTGTATAGATAGCTGCCCATCGGAGTTGGCGTGCCGGGCCGAATACGGTGGACGATTTCCCGTAATGCGCGGCAGATTTGGTGGCCCAGCAGTTACATAGGTTCCCGAGCAATAAGGACAACGATGGGTAGTGCCCCGATGTTTCCGGCTGAGAACAAGCTCTCTACGCCAATCCAGCCACGACGCCATGCACGCTCCTTTTCGTTTCCGTAACCACCCGCCGGGGTCGCCTGGACAAGAAAACGCCGCACGAAACCGGACTGTGCCTACACCAGGAGAAGAGCGCAACAGGCCCCTGCGGGATACGCCGCAGGGGCCTGTTCATCCCATCGGGTGTCCCGACGATGATCACCCGCCCCTTGTGGTGCGGTACGTGGTGCGAACTGGACGAAAGCCATGCCTCAAGACGAGCGTGATGCGACGTTTCGCCAGCTGTAGTCGCTGGTAGCAAGCTTATTTGATCAACGTAACAGCTTTTCCTAAACCGTGTGTCGCATGATCGAATCTTGTCCAGGGCTTGAACCTGCGCAGTTAACTGAGCTTGATGCGTTTTTGCTGGTTGAGGACGTGTGCGTAGTAGTCCAGTCCTCCTCGGACTTGAAACCCCCACAGCTGGTTTGCACGAGCCTCCCACCGTCTGCGGCTCAGAAACGTTCGGCTTGTCGAACCTCCCTGTTCAGGACTTGGTGTGGGCGAACCATGTTGTACTCGATGCGCCAGACGTCCATGGCCGTCCGCGCGGTGGCCAGGTTCTTGAATGGGCCGCGTGGGGTCGAGCGGCTAGTGGCTCGTGGAATCAATCGTGGACTCAACTACACGACACGATCGCCACGGTAGACACAGATGATCCGGCAAATGCCCTAGTGAGACACCAGAGACTCCACAGTGGATGAGGAGACCCGGCCTCCGGAGGCGGGAGCGCAGGTTCGAATCCTGCCGGGGGCGCCACGCCTGACCAGCTCACATCACTGTGAGTGACCAGTTTTCAGTCAGATGAGCAAGGGCGCGGTGCTCAGGCACTACTCAGCCACACTGCGGTGCCAGTTCCGGGAGATCAACCGGTTCGTCTCCGCTGAGACGAATCGGAACGTGGTGTTGCGGGTCCTGCCGGGGGCACCACCTCTGTTGCCCTTATAAGGCACGTGCCTACTGATTTCCAATCACGCCGACCGGGAATGGATGGGCGCCGGTACGAGGCCACGATCCTACCGGCGCACCGTCGGTTAGCCGTGGCGCATAGTGCTCGAAGAACTAAGGTGTACCTCGTGACCGCCGCCGAGCAGTACTCCGAGCCCTGTCACCCGTCGGGAGCGGGTCCGGACCGCGACGGGCTGGAGCCGGCGCCGACGTGGGCCGGAGACACGATCGCTGCACAGCGCTTTGGCTCGCCGGGGGAGATTCGGGCGGCTCTGCTGCCCGAGCAGTTGGCCGAGTTCGACGACGCGTTCAACGCCGCGCTCGCCATCGCCGGCCAGACGCTGCGCCTAGACCCGCTGCGCCACGTGCTGCGGATGTGGCGGCGGCAGGCACTAATGACCGAGTGGGACCCCGAGGGGCACCGGCAGATGCTTGCCACAGCCGTCGAGGTCCAGCGGATCGGCCGTTCACGATCCGGCAGCGTGCCGTGGAGCGAGGTCAAGGCCGAACTTGGTCTCTGACCGTCGACCTCATGACGTACACGCTCGATATCGACCCTGTCGCGCGCGCCCAGATCCAAGAGCTCCCTCCGTGTTGCCCGCCGCTGAGGATGCAGATGACGGCGTCATTGATGGTGTGGATGTCGGTGACGTGAGCAGGCCCCGTCGGCGGGGTGCCGGACGGGGCTTGGTCGTTGGGGTGGCGGCTTGGTCGTCAGG
>JBOHEL010000543.1:0-3357 GCA_050700995.1 Sciscionella sp.
GTCCAACCGACTCGGGGCCGATAACACCGACACACAAACAGCCACGAAGCGAGCAGCACAGGAGTCAGCAAGAGATGGCCTTCTCCGTCCAGATGCCAGCCCTCGGTGAGAGCGTCACCGAAGGCACCGTGACCCGCTGGTTGAAGTCCGAAGGGGACACCATCGAGGTCGACGAACCGCTGTTGGAGGTGTCCACCGACAAGGTCGACACCGAGATCCCCTCCCCAGTCGCGGGAGTGCTACAGAAGATCGTCGCCAATGAGGACGACACCGTCGACGTCGGCGGCGAACTCGGCGTGATCGACGATGCGTCCGGTGACTCCGGGTCCTCCGGCGAGCAGGCGGCGCCCGCGCAGCAACAGGCCGAGCAGCCGCAACAGGCCGAGCAGGCGGCGCCCGCGCAGCAACAGGCCGAGCAGCCGCAACAGGCCGAGCAGCCTTCCGGCGACTCCGAGAGCGGGTCCGAGGACGGGTCGCCGGTAACCATGCCGGAACTCGGCGAGAGCGTCACCGAGGGCACGGTCACCCGCTGGCTCAAACAGGTCGGCGACACCGTGGCGGTGGACGAAGCACTGGTCGAGGTGTCCACCGACAAGGTCGACACCGAGATCCCCTCCCCGGTGGCCGGAACCTTGCTGAAGATCACGGCGAACGAGGACGACACCGTCGAAGTCGGCGGCGAACTCGGCGTGATCGGCTCCGGAAACGCGGGTGAGGATCAGCCCGCTCCCGCCGAGCCGCAGACGCAGACTGCGCCAGAACCGGCACCTGCCGCACAATCACAGCCACCGCAACAGCAGTCCGAGCAGCAGCCCGAGCAACCGCAGGCCGAAGCCGCCGCCGCTCCCCCGAGGCATGCCGCACCGGACACGCGTCCGCAGCAGCCTGCCGCAGACGGCGCGCCGTACGTGACCCCGCTGGTGCGCAAGCTGGCCGCGGAGCACAACGTGGACCTGTCCACGCTCACCGGCACCGGTGTCGGTTCCAGGATCCGCAAGCAGGACGTGCTGGAGGCGGTCGAAGCCAAGCAAGCTCCCGCGCCCACTCCCGCGACGTCGCAGCGAGCCGCGGCGCCCGCACCGTCAGCCAAGCCGTCTGCGGAAGCGGCCGCGCTGCGCGGGACCGTGCAGAAGGCCAGCAGGATCCGGCAGACGATCGCCAAGCGCACCAGGGAGTCACTACAGACATCCGCGCAGCTCACCCAGGTGTTCGAGGTGGATGTCACAAGGGTCGCGAAACTGCGGGCCCGCGCCAAGGGCCAGTTCGAAGCGCGCGAGGGTGTAAAGCTGACCTTCCTGCCGTTCTTCGCGAGGGCCACGGTGGAGGCGCTCAAGCAGCACCCGAACGTGAACTCCTATTTCGACGAGGAGAAGAAGGAGATCACCTACTATGGCCAGGAGCATCTCGCCGTGGCCGTCGACACCCCGCGCGGATTGGTCTCCCCGGTGATCCACGACGCAGGCGAGCTGAACCTCGCCGGGCTGGCGCACAAGATCGCCGACGTTGCCGACCGCACCCGCACGAACAAGATCCTGCCCGACGAGCTCGCGGGCGGCACGTTCACGCTGACCAACCTCGGCAGCCAGGGGGCCCTGTTCGACACCCCGATCATCAATCAGCCGCAGAGTGGGATCCTAGGGGTCGGCAAGGTCGTCAAGCGAACCGTTGTGGTCACCGACGAGAACGGCGACGACAGCATCGCTATTCGCTCCATGGCCTACCTGGCACTGACCTATGACCACCGCCTTGTCGATGGCGCGGACGCGGGCCGCTTCCTCACGACGATCAAACAGCGATTGGAGGAAGGCGCGTTCGAGTCCGACCTCGGGCTCTGAGCGCCGCTGTGGGAATGTGGCGACACCGCGCCCGACAGCGGCGCAGCCGGTGGTGGGATGAGCCGCGGTCGCGCTGACGGCGGAAATCCGCCACGATCTAGTGATGCGCATCGCCATCGCCGGGTCGTCCGGTCTGATCGGTTCCGCACTCGTTGCCGCCCTGCGCCGTGCCGGGCACGACGTGCGGCTGCTGGTGCGCCGAGAGCCTGCCAGTGCGGGAGAGCACCGTTGGGAGCCTCCTGCGGGAACCATTGACGAAGGCGCGCTGCAGGGCGTCGACGCGGTGGTCAACCTGTGTGGTGCCGCACTCGCAGCTGCGCGCTGGACGCACGCACGAAAGCAGATCATCGTCGACAGCCGAATCGAACCGACCGAGGTACTGGCAGAGGCGGTCGCCAGGCTCGGTATCGGCACGCTACTCAACGCGTCCGCGGTCGGGTACTACGGCGACACCGGCGACACCGTCGTGACTGAGGCGGCACCCTCGGGACATGGCTTCCTGGCAAGGCTTTGCCGCGATTGGGAAGCGGCGACAACGCAGGCACACGATGCGGGTAGCCGCGTGGTGTCGCTGCGCATCGGACCCGTGCTCAGCGCCGAGGGAGGGCTGCTGGCTCAGCTCCGGCCACTGTTCATGCTGGCGCTCGGCGGCAGACTCGGCGATGGCAAGCAGTACCTGCCGTGGATCTCACAGCAGGATGCGATCGGCGCGATCCGCTTCCTGATCGAAGCCGGTGACGTCTCGGGGCCGGTCAACCTGGCCGCCCCCGCCGCGGTGACGAACGCGGAGTTCACCATAGCGCTCGCACAGGTGCTCGGTCGGCCAGCGCCATGGCGAGTACCGGCCATCGCCCTGCGTACGCTGTTCGGTGAGCTTGCTGACGATGCGCTGCTCTCCGGCCAGCGCGCCGTGCCCGAGGTGCTGCGGGATTCCGGTTTCACGTTCCGAGATTCCACGTTGCGAGGTGCGCTGCACTCGGTCCTGGCACGCTGAGCGGTGGGTAGAGTCGAGACGTGAACTCCTGCCGCGCATCCTCGGCGCCTGTAGAGATCCGTGAGCTCGGCCGGGTCGAGTACCTGCCGACATGGGAGCGGCAGCGCAGCCTCGCCGTCGCCCGCGCCGGGGACGACGCGCCGGACACCCTGCTGCTGCTTGAACATCCCTCGACGTACACGGCGGGTAAGCGCACCGAGGACGACGAGCGCCCGGCCGATGGCACGCCGGTGATCGACGTGGATCGTGGTGGGAAGCTCACCTGGCACGGGCCAGGCCAGCTCGTCGGCTACCCGATCGTCAAGCTGGCGGAGCCGATGGATGTGGTGAATTACGTGCGCAGGCTTGAGCAGGCGCTGATCGCGGTGTGCGACCGGCTCGGGGTGCCCGCGGGCAGGGTCGCGGGCCGCAGCGGGGTGTGGCTGGCTGCCGAGGGCGCCCGCCAGGAGCGCAAGATCGCGGCGATCGGTATCCGGGTGCAGCAGGGCGTCACGATGCACGGCTTCCAGCTCAACTGCGACTGTGATC
>JBOHEL010000544.1:0-3346 GCA_050700995.1 Sciscionella sp.
CCGCACAACACCGGAGGCCACCATGACCGACAATGGCGAAGCCCAGGTCATGATGGCCGACCGGGCGCGGGTGTCCCGCACAACACCGGAGGCCACCATGACCACGGTTACCGGTGCGCTGCCGGAGGCGCAGCGGTTCCCGGAAGCGCTGCGGGCCGCCATCAGTGCCAGAGGGCTGAGCCTTGACCGCATCCAGCACCGGCTCGAGATGCGCGGGATCCGGCTCAGCGTGGCCACGCTGAGCTACTGGCAATCCGGGCGGCGCAGGCCGGAACGCCCGGAATCGCTGCAGGCATTGCGATACCTCGAGACCGTACTGCAGGTCGCGCCCGCCGAGCTGTGTTCGTTGCTTGGCCCCCCTCGACCCCGCGGCCGCCGGTCCCGCACCTTGCAACCGGCATCCCTCGCTGACCTATGGCGACCACACTCGCACGCGCCGGAGCAGTTGGCGGCCGTGGACGCTAGCGCCGATACCGTACTGAGCACGCTCAGCCACCACGACAACTGCGAGGTGGACGAGTACGGCAGGCTGTGCTCGCTGCACGCCAGTCAGGTCCTGCGCGCCGAGGCGGAAGGTGCGGACCGCTGGGTGCTGGTGTACGACTGGGCGGGGTCCGCGACGGAAGGTCCATCGCTGCGGGGGCTGCGCAATTGCCGCCTCGGCAGGGTGGCGCGGCACCCTGGTTCCACGCTGCTTGTCGCTGAACTGCTCTTCGAACGACCGCTGCGCCGAGGGGAGACCGTCATCATCGATTACCAACTGCACGGTAGGCGGGTCGCCGCGATGCCTGCGTCTGGATCGCACAGCCGCCGCAGCAGAATGCCGGTTCGGGAGTACGTCTTCCAGGTCCATTTCCGGCACGGTGTGGTGCCACAACGGTGCTTTCGCTTCATCCGGCCCGCAGCAGGCGAGCGCGCGCCGCGGCCGGTGAAGCTGCTGCCGAGCCATGCCGGCGAAGTGCACACCATCGGGCTCGATCTCGCGCCTGGCGAGTTCGGTATCGGCTGGTCCGCGTAACCCAAACCCCGGCAGGCGCTGCCAGGCGAGAGCGGGCGTTCAGAGCACGAAGGCGTGTGCCCAGAGCTGACCGGTGCGGCCGGAGAGCGAATCCAGCAGCGCCATTGCCTGACTGTCGGTCAGCGAGGCGACGAAGTCGACGACCGCGCGTCCCCTCGCGAGCGCCCGTACCGCGTCGGGGCCTTGCGCCCACTCACCGCCCGCACCGGCCAGCGCCCGAGGTTCGGTACGCGCCAGGCTGCTGTACTCGCCGTGCGCGAGTTCCATCAGATCGCGCAACCGCCTCGGCAACCTGGCGAGTTCGTGACGATCGGTCAACCACTGGTCGAGTGCTTCCACCAGCGTGGTCAGCAATCTCGCCTGCCCACGCTGATGTAGTGCGAGGTCGGGACGCAGCAGTACGAACCTGCGGTGCACGAACTTCAGCACCTGTACCTCGTGCCAGGCACGCGGCGCCAGCACAAGGTGCCCCGACCGCTCCGTGGGATCGGCGATGAGCGCGACACCGTTCACCAGCCGCGCCGACCATGTCGCCGAAAAGCGTGCGACCTCCTGCTCAGCCTCGGTCGAACCGTCGAAAGGCACCGACAGCAGGCCTTCTACCACTTCCGACCGCACTTCGGCGACGGCGGCGGCGAACGCGTCGTCATCCATCCCCCAAGAATCCTTGGCGTGCAGGCGGCGCCGCTGCAATTCCAGCGAACGCCCCGGCCGGCGTTCCTGATCATCCAATGTGGACTCATCAAGTCCGGCCAGCTCGCCCGCGTTCACCAGCCACTCCCCCAGTTCGGCAGCGACGGTGGCGTGTTGCAGCACCCCGACCCGATGGAAATCCTCCAGATCGTGGATGGCATAGGCGATGTCGTCCGCGGTGTCCATCACCGAGCACTCCACGCTCTGCTGCCAGACCTCTACCCGTCCCTCGAACGGTGCTCTCGCCTGGCGTAGCTCGTCCAGTTCGGTGATGTAGGCAGAGAATTTCGCCGAACCGCTGCCCGGTGCCTCCTCCGGTTCCGCCGCGCCGCGCGGTGGCACCGGCATGTCCCTTGGATGCGGCAGAGGATGGTACAGCCGGGTCCACGGGTATTTCAGCATCGCGGCCCGACTCGCCGCGGTCAGCTGCAGCCCGGCGCCAACAGGCCCCCTGGTGTCGGTGGTGGTGACGATCCGGAAGGACTGCGCGTTGCCTTCGAACCCATCGGGTAGCCCGAATCGGTGCCTGGCTATCCGGTCGAGCACCTCCTCACCGAGATGCCCGAACGGTGGATGCCCTAAGTCGTGTGCCAGTGCGGCCGCTTCAACGACGTCGATGTCCAGACCGCCGAGCTTGGCCAGCAGCGGCCCTTGTGAGTCCGCAGTCAGCAGCCGCTCCGCGATCGCCCTCGCCACCTGTGCCACCTTCAGGCTGTGCGTGAGCCTGTTGTGCAGCAGCAGGCCTGAGCCAGTAGGGCTGACCACCTGCGTCACTCCACCCAGCCGGGCAAAGAACGGCGAACTCGCCACCCGATCACGGTCCACCCGGAACGGTGCGGTGGCGAGATCGGCCGGCACCGCAGTGTCCGCGGCAGCGGCGCTGTGCCGCCGCTGCCGCCGATCGCACCCATCGTTGTCCACCAGCAGACCGTAACGCCAACCCCCCGTACCGGGATCCAGTTAGCTGGTTCCGCGGTCGAGCAAGACTCAGAGGGCTGGATATCCCCTCGGTTACTTGACGCCAGCGAGCTCCGGGATCAGCACATCAGCCTTCGGGGTGCCGAGGCCGGAGGCGGCGTCCCAGCCGGGAGTCGCCTGGAAGCCCGCTACCGTGACCGCCGCGCCGTGATAGGTGTTGTTGCCGCGGGTGACATCGTTGTACCGGTCGCCGTACTTGCTCCCCCTCGCCAGCCGGTAGAGATCGTCGTTGATGCTGCCGAGCGTGTGCTTCTTGCCGATCTGGTCGGCCAGCGCGACGAGCCCTGCCCACTGCGGAGAACCGGCGCTGGTACCGCCGAAGCGGAACACCAAGTCCTGTCCCTGACCGGAACTGCTCCATACCGCAAGCACGCCACCGATGATCGCGGCGTTGTAGGAGATGTCCGGTACTCCCCTGCTCGGCAGGTGCAGTGGCCGCTGGTACTTCGGGGTGCCGTACACAACGCTGTAACCGCCACCGCCCGCGGCGTTGTAGTCCGGCTCGTTCCACACCTTCTCGCGGTTGTACTTGCCGCTGATCCCGTTGGCGAACAGCCTGGTACCGCCGACCGCGGTGACATTCGGATCGGACGCGGGAGTGCTTGCCGACTTGAAGTAGGAGGTGTTGTCACATGTCGGCTGGGCCGAGCCCTGGTC
>JBOHEL010000545.1:0-3345 GCA_050700995.1 Sciscionella sp.
GGCATACTCGCCGCTCGACGTGTGAAAATGGTCAAAGGCGACTGGTCCGGTCACGCCCACATACTGGATTTGATGGCCCTGCTTTAGTTGGTGCACGCCCTGAGCGTAGGAGTGGACCACCTTGGCCCCCTTCCGTACCTTCGTCACCTTCGGCATGTACTTGTTGTAGACGGCAGGGCTCGTGCTATGGGCGGCATTCATTGCCAGAGACATCACGACGATGCCATCGTAGACGGTACCGATTGCCTCGGTCGCAAGGATCGCAGACGCCTCGTTCGCGCCGATCGAGGTGTGCTTGACGGCTGTCGCGTACTGTCTGAACGCGGAACCCTTCTGATCAACGTAGGTGCCCACCAGCGTGACGTTCTTCGTCAGGTACTTGACTCCCATCAGCTTCTTCACGTCTTTGTAGAACCCTGTGCCGAGGATGCCGGTCGGGACGATGACGGGAGGCACGCTGCCGTTGTTGAGGCTGCTGTACTCCGACAGGAGGGCCGCGGTCGTCTGCACGTCGGCCGAGATGATCAGGCCATCGGGCTTCTCACTTCGAATCCGATTGATCGTCGAGTCGTACGACGCCGCGTCACCGGGGATGAGAAGGTTGGAGACGATCCTGGCGTGATTGTTCTTGAGCGCGCTCACGATCCCCGGCCGTGTGCCCGTGTTAGCTGTCGAGTTCTGGATCAGGATCGCAACCTTCTTCATCCCTTTGTGGACCGCCCCGAGACCAAGTGCGGCACCACCGTCAATGTCGGGCGACGTCATCCGCCAAAAATACGGATAGAGATGTTTTGTGAAGATGGAGAGGCCGTTCTGCGAAATCATAGTGACCTTCGCCGAGTTGAGGATCGGCACCTCGGTCGCCGCGGTAGCACTCGTCAGGCCGTCAGCACCCACGATGTTCTTGTTGGTTGCCAGTGCCTTGCTCACGTTCGCGACGGCGTCAGCAGGATCGCCCAAGTCATTCACGGGGAAGCACGTCAGGTGGTGTCCGAGCACGCCACCGGCGGCGTTGACGACGTCGACCGCGCCTGCGCACGGCCCCTCTAACAGCTTGCCGAGTGTCGCTGTTGCTCCCGACAGCGGAGCAATTGCCGCGATCTTCAGTGTCCCTTGGCTGGCGCCAGCCGGTGCGGTCATCATTCCGCCGACCGCGGCCGTCGAGGCGCCAACAAGGGCGATCGCGATGGATCCGTGCAACACGCGATGCAACGCTGGCGCCTGATGCTTGTGGAGTACGGTGCGCATCTCTACCCTCCAGGTGCGGCGGGAGAACCCTCGCGGTCCGCCTCGCGTCCATACTAACTACTATGGGGGGGGGTGTCAACGGTGCTAACGGGTGCGCCCCGGCGGGCGCTGGCGGTATAGATCCTGTCGCCACTGGCCACGGGTGGCTCACTACTTGAGGGTGTAGGTTCGACGCGGGAGCCGCCAGAGGAGGCATACGGATGAGCCGGAGATTGGACGGACTGGTCGCGGTGGTAACCGGAGCGGGACGCGGACTCGGGCAGTGCCTCGCGCAGCGCTTGTCCACGGACGGTGCGGCCGTCGTGGTCAACGACATCGACGCAGCCTCCTGCTACGCCACCGCTGAACGCATCGGCCTCACCGCTCTTGCCGCCCCGGGTGACCCCAGCACTGAGGAGGGGGCGTCGGCGCTGGTCGAGCAGACGATCGAAAAATTCGGGCAGATAGACGTCCTCGTCAACAACGCCGCTGCGTTCGCCACAGTGGTCCACCAATCAGCACTGGACGTCGAAGCTGCGGAGTTGGACCACGTGTTGTCCACCAATGCCCGGCTGACGCTGCTCCCCTCGCAGAAGGCCATTGGCCACATGCGGCGTCAGGGTCAGGGCCGCATCATCAACATCGCATCCGGCACGTTGCTTGCCGGCACGCCTGGCTTGCTGCCCTACGTCGCGTCGAAGGGAGCCGTGTTCGCGATGACGAGAGTGCTGGCAGCTGAGTGCGGGTGCTGGAACATCACGGTCAACTCCGTTGCTCCTGGTCTCCTCATCACGCCCGGCTCGCTCGCCAACACCCCCGAGCAGGCGTTCGCCGTTCAGCGCTCCGCTCGGCCCATTTCGCGCGACGGCACCCCCGAGGACGTGGAAGAGGCGGTGTCGTTCCTCGCTGCACCCGGCAGCGGCTTCGTCACCGGTCAGATGATCGTCGTGAACGGCGGCGCGCAGTTCTGGTAGCACGCTCTGTCAGCGGACGATGGGCAAAAGCAGGTGGCTCGGGTGCGCGGCGTCGTGGTGGATGGTGTCGGTGGCCCGCAGGTGCCCCAGGTAGTACTGCCCCAACTGGTCCAGCGCGGACACGTCGAGGCGGAGCCGGTGGCCCTTCTTGAAGACCCAGCAGGTGGGCCAGATTTCGATCGCGAGTTCGTAGATCGTCCCGGGCTCGAGTGGCTGGGGATCGACGTGGGTGTGGTAGGGGCTCGATAGCGTGCTCCGCGCTGGGTCGAGCGCGCGGTGCGACGCCCGGAGCCAGCCCTCGGTCACGAGCTTCGTCGGAGGCGCGACGTCGAGGGTCTCGATCGCCTGCCGGATCTCGGGCGTGAGCGGCGGCAGGTCCACGAGCTTCACGATGAATTGCGTGTCCTGGGCGGATGACGAGGCCCACAGGTTCAGTACGATCGGCCCGGTCACCTCCGTGTCCTCCTCGAACGGATCGTTCGTAAAGGTCAGGATCTTGCGGGTGTTGTGGAGAAGGCCCATCTTGCCCCGAACCGACGCGCCCGTCCCCGGAAAGGTCCATGCCGGGTCGGGGTACGTGTAGGTCGTCGACGAGGCGCCGCCCGTGGGCTCATCCCAGCTCATGCGTCCGTCGTTGAGCGACTCGGCGGCACCCGATGGCCCAGGAGCGAGGAAGAGCTTGCGGTACTCGGTGCGCGCGAGCGGCCACTCCTGCTCCTCACGGTAGCCCTCGCCGTTGCGGACGAAAATCCGCACGGGTGGCTCCTCCATGATGCCGTTGTCGATCCCCTTGAGCCAGTGGTCGTACCAGCGGGTCAGTTGCTCTTCGATGAAGGGATCAAAGAAGAGCAGCTGGGCATCCCCGACGTTGACGAGGAGCTTCTTGGGTCCCTTCACCTCGAGGAACCCCTGGATGTTCCCGAGCAGGTGGACCATCGTCCCCGCCCAGTTGCCGATGGAGAAGACCGGGACCTCGATCTCGGAGAGCTTGGCCCGTCGCCCTTCCCAGAACTCGTCGAAGGTCGGGTGAAGGACCTGGTCGCGCATGTAGTCGTAGGACATGTAGTCCTCGCGCTGCGGGCGGTCGTCGTACTCCATCAGGTGCCGGTTGCGGACGCTGTTGCTGTACCAATGGTTCTGGAAG
>JBOHEL010000546.1:0-3344 GCA_050700995.1 Sciscionella sp.
CAGTCGAGGAGGGGATCGTGCCCGGAGGTGGTGCGTCCCTGGTGTTCGCCGCGAAGGCGCTTGACGGCAACCTAGGTCTCGTCGGCGATGAGGCAACGGGTGTCGCACTGGTGGCGGGCGCGCTGGCGGCCCCCCTCATGTGGATCGCCAACAACGCGGGCCAGGAGGGCAACGTCGTCGCGAACCACGTTCGCGGGCAGCAGTGGGGCCACGGCTTCAATGCCGCGACGCTCTCCTACGGCGACCTGCTCGCGGAAGGCATCGTCGACCCGGTGAAGGTCACCCGCTCTGCGATCGCCAACGCCGCGTCGATCGCGCGCATGGTGTTGACAACCGAGAGCGCCGTGGTCGACAAGCCGGAAGGGGATGAAGGCCAGGCAGGCACTGGCCACGGTCATGGCCACGGCCACTGACCGGCGTCAACGGTAACGAGGAGGGTGGCACCCGTACGGGTGCCACCCTCCTCGTCTCGGCTTGGGAGTGCGCCGACGCTACCCGCGCGATATCAGCTTGCCGCAAGCGCCAGCTTGCGCTTGCGTGCCTTGAGCAGGTTGATGCGGTCCGCCTCGGAAAGCCCGCCCCAGATGCCGTACGGTTCTTGCACGCTCAGCGCATGGCGCCGACACATCTGCAGCACGGGGCAGTCTTGACAGACAGCCTTCGCTCTGGCTTCTCGTCGTGCCCTCGCCGGTCCACGTTCACCGTCGGGGTGGAAGAAAAATGTGCTGTCCATCCCCCGACAGGAACCCTGTAGCTGCCAATCCCAGGTATCCGCACTGGGACCTGGCAGCCTTCGCGTGTCGGCCATGGTCGAGTTCCACCTCCCATTGCTCCATTTGGCGCAATCTGTGTTGTGGATCACGGTAGATCTCGTGTCCACCATGCACAAGGGTGATCAACCCGGGTGGGTGACCCCAGAGGTGTAAATGGCAGAGTCGGAGAGCGGCGACCACCGCTGCCAAGATGGTCGGTGTGCAGCCCCCGAACTCACATCGCCCGGCCGAGCGCACACCCCTGCAGCTGTTGCGCGAAGCCGCTTTCGGCGCCCAATCTTGTGATATTCACCGCGCGGTGTCGACTGCGGCGGCCTACGGCCTGCGCCACCGCTGGCTGGCGGCAGTGGCACTCGGCGGCCAGGGGCGCTATGCCGCTGCGGCAGGCTTGCTGGCTCCGCTGGTGACCGGTCCCGACCCGGTCACGGCCGCGCTTGCCGGTGCCACGCTCGCATCCCATCGCAGGCAACTTGGCGGTCATGCGGTGGCCCGCTCATGGGACTCCGCCGCCATTCGGCGGCTGGGCTGCGAGCTGGCCGCGACACCAGTGGCAGGAGACCCAGACCCGGACGGTATCGACGCCGATGGTGCGCTTCACGACGTGCTGCTCGGGCTCGCCGCGGATGCCATCGGCCTCGGCAGGCCGGCACCCGCCACGCGCTTCATCGAGGCGGCGTGGCTACGTTGCCACCCCGGCTGGCGCGGGCAGGTCAGGGCGGGCTGGGTCACTGCCGAACTCGCACTGGCCACCGGATCCACCGCCGCGGCCGTGGAGGCGGCGGAACGGGCGGTCGAACTGGTACAGCCGGTGGACGCGCCGCGCCACAACACCAAATCGGGTCTCGTTCTGGCGGCCGCGCTCGCCACACAAGGAACTGAGCGTGGTCGCGGGCGAGCGGCGACATTGCTGGACCGGGCCGTGTCGACGTCACTCGAACGAGGGTTTCTCCCGTTGCTATGGCCGAGCGCTCTGTTACTGGCCGAACTGCGTCCTGAGCGCGTCAAAGGCTGTCGTGAGCTAGCTGGAAGCGCCTTGAACTGCATCTTTGCTCGATCTGACTGGGAGGGTAGGAGACTCGTACTAGCTTCACCATGGATGCCGACGGCCTTACTCCAAACCAGTGACAGCGCTGCTACAGACGGGTAGCCAAACTACTTGACGGATTAAGCACCGGATCGTGTCAAGGTCGGGCCCACAGTGACCGATAGAAGAAGTACAACGTCACTCGGTTGCAGAAAGGAGTCGCCGTGACGACGGTCTTGATCTGTGACGACCGGCGCAGCGTGCGAGAGGGACTGACTCGCGTCATGTCTGCTGTTCCGGGGGTTAGCCACATAGACTGCGTGGCGTACGGCGACGAGCTGCTCAACCGCTTCTCCCGGCGGCCCTGCGACGTGGTACTGGTAGGCACGCAGCGTGCGGTGCCCGCTGGTGTCGAGGCGACTCGCCGCCTTGTCTCGGCGAACCCGCAGGCCAACGTGATCGTGTTCGGTGCACCCGATGACGCGGGCAGCATCGCGGCAGCCATCGCGGGTGGCGCCCGAGGTTACCTGCGCTGGGATGCTTCCCGGCCGGAGCTGGTTGCCGCGCTCGCGCACACGCTGGCCAGTACCGCTGTGCCTGCGCCTCGGCAGCCGTCAGACCCGGGCGTGCAGCTCACCGAGCGGGAGTTGCAGGTATTGCGGGGGATGAGCCAAGGCAAGAGCAACGGCCAGATCGGGCGTGAGCTCTACCTGTCTGAGGACACCGTGAAGACACACGCACGCAGGTTGTTCCGCAAGCTCGGCGTGCGGGACAGGGCGCAAGCGGTAGCGCACGGTTTCCGCCGCGGCCTGGTGGCCTGAAGCGCCGTAGATACACCGCCAACACCGCGCGGCCGATCACCTCGGGTGACCGCTAATGCGGTGCAGCTCGGCCACTCGCGCTGCCCGATCCGGTGACCAATCACCGGATCGGGCAGTGCCCTGTTGCCGCCCTTGTCTCCGCGCAGGCCACGAGGGGTGACCGATGGGATTAGCGCTCACCGGTACGGTGAGTGTCGGCAGCGATCGTCCCGTGACTGTCACGGATGGGATCGCCTGTCCAGAATGCCGCCATGCCGCCTAGATGTAACAACAGGACTGTTGTCTGCGATGACAAACCCGGGGGACGGACTCGACGCGATCGTGGCCGCTGCGGTCTCCGGAGACCGGGTGGCAACGGATCGCGTTCTGTCATCGATCCGTCCCTTGGTGGTGCGGTACTGCCGCGCACGTGTGGGCAAGTCTGAGCGGTCGTTCGCGTCCGCCGACGACGTGGCGCAGGAGGTGTGTCTTGCTGTGGTGAGGGCGCTGCCGTCGTACCGCGATCAAGGACGGCCGTTTTTGGCGTTCGTGTACGGCATCGCTTCGCACAAGGTGGCGGACGCCCACCGGTCGGCGTCCCGTAATCGTGCCGAGCCTCACGCGGAGGTGCCTGACATGGTGGAGCCTGCGGCCGGACCGGAGTCGCTGGCAATTGCCGGGGAACTGTCGGGCAGGATGGCTCGACTGCTCGATGACGTACTGGCGGACAAGCAGCGGGAGATCTTG
>JBOHEL010000547.1:0-3342 GCA_050700995.1 Sciscionella sp.
GAAGGGATTGAACCTGCGACGTGCCGCTTCGCCGTCGAGGCGGTGCTTCACTCCCACTCCGGGGCCACCTGCTCCAAACCGGGATTGATCGTCAGCGCGCAGTACTGCCAGGCACGCGACTTGACGTACTGCACGCCAGCGCGGTCGAAGTCCATCAGCGGCGGAGTGCGGACGTGCAGCCGACCTGCGCGCGCCATCATCGCGGGCGCGGCGTCTTGTGGCTCCATCCGTCGCAGCAGGTCTGCAGCTTCCTCGTAAACACTCGCGCGGGCTGCGGCCAGTTCCTCGCCGTATCGGTCGCCCTTGGCCTTGCACTTCACGGCGCTGCCCCGGGCCGCCTGCGCGAACTCGAGGCACCGGTCCACCAGGTCTTCGGCGGCATCCCCGTGCTCGGCGTTCATCTCGAGGTCGTGCTTCGCTGGCTCCACTCGCGCACCTTCCCAGACAGATCGTGGCGCGTGCTGTTCGAACACGATATAGCCAAACGCCGTTCCGCAGTTCCGGCAGCCGGGGGATATCGCGCGCCCATGTGGTGCCGGAGCCCATGACATGGACGAGCCCTCCGGCCTGGGGGTTACCGGAGGGCTCTGGGCGGCCATGGGGGCGACCGCCTGCGGGCCATCATATTTGCCTCCTGGTCACTGTCCGGTACAGCTCCCGCAACGATTCGCTACCGGTGACGGCGTGCGGACCCGCCTGTCGGTGTATCAGCCCGAGGTACGTCCCGATCGTCCAGACGGAGACGTTGGCGATGTCCTTGCCGAGGAGTTGGGAGGCGCGCACAGCTGCGTCGATGAGGCCTTTGGGGATTGTTAGCCGAGGAACTTGGCGATGGCCGGCTCGGTGACGGGGGTGAAGAAGTTGACCAGGTTGCCGTCGGGGTCGCGCAGCAGGATCGACCTGTTGCCCCAGGGCATGGTGGTCGGCGTCTGGACGAACTCCTGACCGTCCTCGGCCAGGCGCTGGTGGAGGGCATCGACGTCGTCGACGAGGAACTCGATGATCGCGCTGTGATTGTCGGCGGCGCGGGCGGCGTTGCTGCTGAACAGGGCGATCGTCCGGCTGTGGCCGATCGCCACGGTCGCCGTCCCGGTATAGAGCTCGGCGAAGTCGGGAGTGGACCGGGTGGCCGTGATGCCGGTGGCGTGCTCATAGAACTCGGCCAGACGGTTGACGTCGTCGGTGATCACGCGGACGGAGACGAAGTTCATGGCGCTCCTTATCGGGTTGGGGGTGTGTTCGGTGATTACGTTGACGACGCTAGCCACAATACCGGGCAGAAACCGCCCGGAATGTGTGGGAATCTTTGTCTGTGAAGACAGGTGCCCCGTCGCCATCGCCTACACCGGCCGCGGCGGCCGCCACAGCGACCGCACGATCTTGCCCTACGGCATCGTCGCCCACTCGGGGCGCTGGTACGTCACCGGCCACGACTCGCGCAGCGGCCAGGTGCGCACGTTCCGCCTGGATCGGATCACCCGAGCGACGCTGAGGCCAGGCTCATTCAACGTCCCACCCGGCTTCGACCCCACGACGACCGTGCTGGAGAGCCTGGCCGCCACACTGTGGCGTCACGAGGTCTCGATCCGCGTCCACGGCGACGCGGCGAGCGTCCAAGCCCGGCTTCCCACGGGGATCGCCATCGTCGAGCCGCTGTCCCATTCGAGCCGGGAACCCAGCTGCGTCGAACTGCCCAACACACTCGAGGCGGTCCTCGAAGCAAGAACGGCGACGCGCTCGCCCTGAGAATCTCGATCTGCATCCTCGCAGGTCAAACGACCTGAGTGGGCCCGGAGGGACTTGAACCCTCACTGGCACGGACCTAAACCGTGTGCCTCTGCCATTTGGGCTACGGGCCCGGCGCGGCGGGCGGACCCGCTGCGGGTCCGAACAGCCTAGCGGGTCCCCTGGCCTGCGGTCCCGCACCTCCCGGGCGCGCTGCGTGGCGGTGTGATCTACGGTGGTAACCGCCTGGACTGGCACTGGCAAGGAGGACACGTGGCTCGCGATCCCGACACCATTCAACGTGACATCGAGCAGGCGCGAGACTCGCTCGCGACCACGCTCGACGAACTTGGTACCAAGGCCAGCCCCAAGCGCGCGGTGGAGTCCGCGAAGTCCAGTGTGCGTGCCAAGCTGGCGGAGCCGAAGGTTCGCTACCCGCTCATCGGCGCAGGCGCTCTCCTGGTGCTACTCCTGGTGCGCAAGATCTTCCGCTGATCCGCCCGCCTTGGCGTTGCCCGGCTTGGTTGGCGCGCCCGCCGTGGCGGACCCAGCCGCGGTGGCGGTGGCTTCCGCGGCGGGCACATCCTCGGGTGCGGTGAGGCCGTGCCTGGCGTGCAGGTAGGCAGTGGTGAAGGCAAACGCGTCCCCATCGAGCAGGTGAACCACGGTTCGCTGCTCGGCCTCCGGCGCGAGCTTCTCGACCAGCTGGTCAGCGCGGTCGCGTGCCGCGATCAGGCCAGGTGCCTGCCCGGTGAGCGTCTTCTCCTCGCCGCTGGCCGTCACGCGCCAGTCGTCGCCGTCCCGCGTGTAGTCGACAGTAATCGTCGTCAACATGAGCTACCCCTTCCGTTCCACCATGCTCCACCGAAACCGACTCCGTCACCTCTCGGGTATGACGTCGGTAACCCGAACGGCGTAACAATCAGTGCCTAACCTCCAACTCGGTGGCGCTCGTGTCACGCAGCCCGTACCAGAGTGATCGCATGATGTGTTCGGTCGCCTGCCGCGGCGTGATGTCTTGCCTGCGTTCGCACCAGATGGCTAGCCGCTCGCATGCGCCCACCACGATCTCCGCGGTGGCCTCGTGCTCACTGGGGGTGGCGTTGGGCAGGTAATGGCCGAAAAGTGTGATCATCAGGTCGGTCTGCTGCTGGCGGGTGGCCTCGATTTCCGCCGCGGTCGAGCCCGCGAGCAAGGTGCTCTCATTGCGCAGCAGCGACCATGCCTGGCGGTGCTCGGTGATGAAGTCGAAGAACGCCATGATGCCCTTGCGAAGCGCCTCGTCGGCGTCTGTGACGCCGTCGATGGCCCGCTCGGTGACGGCACGCAGTTCCGCGCGCGATTCCCGGATCGCGCCGACCAGCAGCCCCTCCTTGGAGCCGAAATATTCGTAGAGCATCGGCTTGGACACGCCAACTCGCTCGGCGATCTCGTCCATCGACGCCGCGACGTAGCCACGCTCGGCGAAGACTTCTTCGGCGACAGCCAGCATCTGGCGTTCACGTTCCGCCCTGGGCATTCGCTTGCGGCGCACGGGCTTGGTATCTGGGGCTGGCATCACAACACAGCAGTCTACGGGATCGCGCTCAAGATTTACTAAAAGTAAGCTACTAATAG
>JBOHEL010000548.1:0-3334 GCA_050700995.1 Sciscionella sp.
GCGTCGGCCAAAGTGGAGTGTTGGAGTGCACCAAAGAGTTTCGGCTCTACCGGGGCCTGCCGCGCACAGCACACAAAGCTAACTGATCGGCTTTCGCACAAACGTTCAGCTGCCAGGCATCCAGGCTGCTTCCTCGCCGGGCTCGGGTAGGACGCGCCCGCCTTCGACGGCGAAACGAGCCGGGCTGCTCTGAAAGACTACGAGTACCCGCTCGGCGGGGACGCCCGTGATCCGGGTTACGGCGGCGGCGATTTCGGTGGCAAGGTGTGTGGTCTCAGCTTCTGGGTGGCCCCGGCGTATCCAGCCGCTGACGAGGACTGGACTGGCTGGTACACCGTCGGTGTGGACGCCGCCTGCGGGCAGTTCGTGGAAAACCACGTTGACATAGGTACTCGGCAGGTGATTGATCTCCGAGTGGATGGTGGCAATCTCACCCGCCAACGCCTTTTTGCTGTATGCGGGCAGCGTTGATTCTGTCGTTGTGCAGGTGTAGATGGGCGCGTTGACTCCTTCTGGGTAATGCGATAGGCACTTCTGGCAGCGCCGCCGGGATTCTGCGGTCAGCCCAGATGGGCGCCGTGTGGTTGAGTCGGCACCACGATGACGGTCGGCCCGTCGGCATTCAGTGCGGTGGTGAATTCGTGGGCGAGCTTTTCGGTGCTGTCCACGTTGATCGCGCGGCATCCGAAACCCGTCGCGATGGAGGCGGTATCGAGTTCTGGCAGATCCAGTCCCGGCACGCCGGGCGTCTTCTCCAGTACAGAGAACGACTTAAGGATCGAGTATTCGCCATTGCACATCACCACGAACACGACCGGCAGATGGTGTTGGGCGGCGGTCCAGCCCCTCAGCCCATTGCGCACTGCAGGGGGCAGACAGCCATGCCGGGTCCGAGGGCCAGGCGACCCTGTTGCGGGGCCGCCTGGCCGGAAACGGCTTGGGGATTCGAGGGCTTCTACTCGTACTGCCCCGAGGGGTAGGCAGCCGTGCTTCCGCGTCCGTTCGGCGTCAAATCGAGAACGCCCCAGATGGGCCAGATCGGGTCGAGGTGGCGGCTGTCTCCACCGCCGAACATCAGCTCACTCGCCCACCGGTGGTGAATCCCATCCTCGTCGCGTGAGAACACGTTCAGCATTGGGAGTTGCTCGCCCTCCGGCGTTTCCCCATGATAATCGCGGTTGTAGGTGTTGTTCCGCGAGGACAGCAGCCGCAGATTGCGCCAGCCGCGTTCCTGTGCATAGGTGCCGAGCCGAGCGGCGTTTGCCTTCGCGACCACGACGAGGTTGATCCGCGCGGAGAGGTGCCTAGCAGGACCGTCGAGCCCGTCGACGACCGACGTGCATGACGGGCACGGCTGCTCGACAAGTGGCAGCAGGGCCGTCTTGCCCCCCGGGGCACCCGCTCGCGGGTCGTCTGACCAGCGCGGGAACATCATGTTGTAGATGACCAGCGTGTCGTTGCCTGGCGCGAACAACTCCGAGAACCTCACCTCGCTGCCATCGGCCGCGGACTCGAAGACGTAGTCCTCCTTGAGGAGGCCGCCCACCGGGAGTGCCCGGCGCTGGCCGGCGACCTGCTCGTTCATCCGCCGAAGCTCGGCCTCGGACTCCAACAGCTGGTTGCGTGCGCGCCGGTATTCGCTCGACTCGCCAGGGAACCGGGCGTTTGTGTGGTGGAGTACTTCCCCCCACTTGTTCATGTCGCGCGAACTGCCCCTGTCAGCCAACGTTTCCATCCTTTCCTATGCTCCGGACTCTCTCCGTTATGGAATTGGAAAATTCGGAGCGTGCTTTCATATCCTGCGGTTTCATCACTGCGCTTCCACAAGGTCGGGCAGTGGTTGGCCGCGCCCCGTGGAGTGGTGTAAATGAGGCGGCGATTTGCCTGAGCCTCTGTGGGTTTCCACTATGCCGTGATGGCGGCCGGGACGGCAATGGATTGGTCGTCGGAGTCTCGGACGGCCCTTAGCAGGGCCAGGGTAGTTTCGCAGAGGTAGCGTTTGTCGGCGACCTGCCGTTCGTCGTGGGCTTCGACGAGTACCGAGCCCGCCAGGCGCAGCAGCGCAGCGGGGTTGAGGAAGACGCCGACGACGTCGGTGCGGCGCTTGACCTCTTTGTTTAATCGTTCCAGCGGATTGGTCGACCAGGGCGGCCCGCCACTGCCGACGACATCGCGGAACCTATCGCCTTCTTGGCCAGTGATCGGGCCAGTTTCATCCACGGCGTCGTCCTCCCGGTCGACGGCGGGCGCACCGCGGTATGACGCGCTGACCGGCCAACCTCCCGCCGACGAGACGACCCCACCAATGCGGTCCGGCAGCCAGTTTGCTTGTGATCACGTCAGCATTAGGTGTACCGGAAACCCGGGAGTGAGCTAACGCTCGTTGCGGCCTTCGGTCCGACCGGTGGACAGCGTGCAATCGCTGCGTGACACTGCCGCTAAAGGTCGAGTACGAGGTCGCTCCGCGGAGCGGCTGAGCAGATAAGCACTTCTCCCTCCTCGGGCTCCTCCAACGGGGACTGGATGTATGCGGTCGTTCCGGCGACAACGCCGGTAACACACACGTGGCAAACCCCGCTTCGGCACGAGAAACGGGTTGGTACGTCGCAGGCTTCGGCAAGTTCGAGGATGCTGCCGTAATCCGGTGACCAGTTCACCGTGAGTCCGCTGCGAGAGAAGGTGATCGACGGACCGGTACCTGGCGTTCCGCTGGGCGGGTGTGGCCGCTTGCGCTGTGGCGGACCCACGACGCCAGGGTTGATCGGGGGCAGGGCGCCGAATAGTTCGGTGTGGATCTGCCCGGGGTCGATTCCGGCATCGGTACAGGCATCGCGCATGTCGGTCATGAATTGTGCGGGCCCGCAAAGGTAAACGGCAGCGTCGGTGGGCAAGCTTAACCTGGCGATCGCCTGGTGGTTGAGGCGCCCGCGCGTGACGAAGCCTGCGGCGTTCTCGCTGTGGGTGTAAAAGACGTGCTGTCGGGCGTTCGGTAGAGACTCCAGCAGCGCCGTGACCTCGTCGGCGAAAGGGTGGGTTTCACGATTGCGCGTGGTGTACAGCCACCAGATCGGGCGACTGCTATGGGCCGCGGCCAGCGTTTGCAACATGGCCAACACCGGTGTTACCCCGATTCCCGCTGAGACCAGAACCACCGGAGTGGTGGCGTCGGTGAGGTAGAAGGCGCCACGTGGGGCGGCGGCTTGCAGGACTGCCCCTGGTTCGATGTGGGCATGCAGCCATCGACTCACCTCGCCGTGGTCCTCGCGTTTGACGCTTATCCGGTAGTCCCCCGCGGCCGCGTCTCCCGAAAGCGAGTAGCTGCGCAGTGGTGCCG
>JBOHEL010000549.1:0-3323 GCA_050700995.1 Sciscionella sp.
GCACGGTAGGTCCGCCCAGCCGATGTCACGCACGCCGTCCATCACGTACACGTCGAATCGGGGCAGCAGCGGTGCGGGCTGCGGACCGACGTAGGCCCACACCAGGCCGCCCAACTCTTGCGCTACGCCGGCGTTCGCCTTGACCCGCTCGCGGAAGTTCGTCTCGTCGCGTTCCGCGGGCTGTTCAAGGCATTGCCCGTCCAAGCCGAATACCCAGCCGTGGTAAGGGCAGCGGATGCCGTTGGGCTCCACCACCCCGTAGGACAGCGACGCCCGCCGGTGCGGGCACGCCTCTGGCACGATGCCGTAGCGGCCGGACGCGGTCTTGAACACCGCCCAGTCCTCGCCGAGAAGTTTGGCAGGCTTGACCGGGAACTCGTTGAGCTCGCGGGTGAACGCCACCGGGTACCAGTAGCGGCGCAGCAACTCGCCCATCGGCGTGCCGGGCGCGATGTCGGTGAGTTCGTCGTTGTGTTCTGCGGTGAGCATGTGATCGTCTCTCCGTCCGCTCAGTCGAGGATGGTGACCTGGCCGGTGTTGCCGTCTACCCTTAGCCGCTGGCCGGTCTTGACGTTCTTGGTGCCGAAGGCGGTGCCGGTCACCGCGGGCAGCCCGTACTCGCGGCAGACGATGGCCGCGTGGCTCATGATCCCGCCGACGTCGGTGACGGTGGCCGCGATCTTGCCGAACACCGGCGCCCAGGACGGGGCGGTGATCGGCGCGACGAGGATCTCGCCCTCCCGCAGGTCGGAGATGCCGTCCGCGGACAGGATCACCCGCGCGGGCCCCTCGGCGACGCCGGGCGATGCCGCGAACCCGGACAGCCCACCGTCGGCCTCGGTGCCGCCCAGCCACTGTTCCACGCTGTCCGAGGTGACCCCCCAGAGCATGACGGTGAACGGTTCGCTGATCACCTCGGGCGGCACGCCGAGCGCAGGCGGCGGGGACCACTGCCGCAGGGCGTCCAGGATCCGTCCGCGGCTGGCGAGCTCGTCGGGCCAGTAGTGCGTGCCGCGCGCCTGCGCTCCGACGGCCCACCCGTGGTAGAGGTCGTCCAGCGCGACCGGAACCTCGTGCCTGCCGAGCAGGAAGATGTCGTCGGGTGCGGTGAAGAAACCCTCCTTGACGAACACCGCGCCCAGCTCACGCATCTTGCGCCAGATCACCGAGTGACCCCAGTGTTCGATGTAGAAGTTGTGGTTCTCCACGTACGGGAACACCGTGCGCGCGAGGCCGAGCTTGGCCTCGAACGTGGCCCGGTCCTCGTCGGAGTCGATCAGCTCGCCGTACTCCGCGACGATCCGCTCCCGCTCGGCTGTGATGGACTCGACCGGCCGCTGCAGCGACTCGCCGCGCCGCACCTTCGCGATGTAGCTGTTGACGAAGCCGAGCGGGATGTCGAGGTTCTCCAGCCACACCTTGTCCGAGTGGTAGAACGCGGTGCCGGAGGAGAAGTTGAACCACGGATCCTTGGCCGCCTCCCAGGCCGCCAGCCACTTCTCCCCCGCCGGGTCGCCCCGCAGCGACGCGAGCACCTCGCCGGCGGTGCCCGCGGCGAGCTTGCCGTCGACGCCGAGGTCCACCGCCAGCGCGGCGAGCTTCTTGACCTCATCGTCGGGCCGGAACAGGTCCACCTCGATGCCCGCGACCATCTTGGCGATCGCCTGGTCGGGAATGTTGGGGAACAACTCCTTGCAGTAGCCGAAGAAGTCCAGGTATGCGGCGTAGCCGAGGTTGAGGAACTCGAAGTGGTGGTTCCACAACCTCAGCGTCAGGTCGAGTAGCCGGTGGTACGACGACAGCAGTTCGTAGCCACTGCCCACACCCCGCCCCTCGGTCAGCACCGCCATGTCCTCGCGGTCGGGCAGTGGCTCGAACGTGATCGCATCCAGCTCGTTGATCACCGCCCGTACCTTGGGCAGCCAATCCGCGTAAAGCCGGTCCCAGTTCTGGAAGTAGAAACCGGCCCGCTCGGCGAACTCCGGTACCCGCGCCTCGATCTCGGCCGGGTCGGACACCCCCACCGGCGAGAGGTACAAGTACCCGTTGAGGAACCGCAGGTCCACCCCGAGCGCGGGTGGGATCACGTAGTGCCGGGTGTTGTACTGCCCGAGGCCGTAGAAGGCGTACTCGATGATCGTCGCATCCCACGGCGGCATCACCTCAGGTGTGTGCACCCCGTCCATGAACCAGAACTGGGAGTCCTCGGAGGCGCGCCGGTCCTCGCTGAACACCGACGAGTACGCGTAGAGCTTCTCCCACCCCTCCGCACCGGGCGGGGTGGGCATGTCGAACGGGCTGGGGAACCGATCGGCCATCGGACTTCCTTTCTCGAATGTCCCAAGCGCGGGTGCGCCGCCACTGGATGGTGTTGCCGGATGGACCTATCCGTGCGGGGCCGTACGGCCCCGTCTCGCGTCCAGCAGCGTGTCGACGATGCTGTGGAAGGTGTCACCGGAATGCGGGCTCGCCGTGCGGACCTTGCGGCTCCACACCGTCTCCGGCCTGCTCTGCAACAGCACGACGTTCTCGCCGGCTGGCAGTTGCGGGTCGATGGCCCACTCCACGTCCTGCGGGCAGCCGTAATGCTTCTCCGCGCGTCGGGCGAGCTTGGCGACCGCGCAGATCTCATCATCGGTCAGGCAGGGCACCTCGCGGCGATCCGGCTCAACCGCGAACTCGTGCACGTGGTTGTCGGCGCCGAGCCGGTGCTCCACGGTCTTCGGCGAGATGGTCCGCCGGGTGACCGCGCCGAGCACCTTATCCACCAGAAAGTTGTCCGGGGTGACGCTGCCGCTCACGACCGACTCGCCGAGGCCCCATGACGCGTCGATCGCCACCTGCGACCGGTCGCCGTCCAACGGGTTGAGGGTGAACGCGACACCGGCCGCCCTCGGCAACACCATCTGCTGCACGCCGACGCTCATCGCCACGCCGTCCTCGGGGTAGTCCATCTGCCTGCGATAGCACAGCGCCCGGTCGGTGTAGAGGCTCGACCAGCAGCGCAGCACGTGCTCGGCGACCTCGTCAGCGCCGTGCACCCACAGGTAGGTGTCGTGCTCGCCCGCGAAGCTGGCGTCCGGCTGGTCCTCGCAGGTCGCCGAGGACCGCACCGCGACCGGGACCTCGTCCTCGCCGCAGCGCCGACACAGCTCGGCGTAGCCGGCGTCGAGCTCGCCGCGCAGCCAGCCCGGCAGCTCGAGGCCGAGCACCAGGGCGCGCACCGCGGCGCCCGTCTCCGCGACGCCAGCCGGGTCGGCCGGGTCGAGGTGGGCGACCAGCGCGGCCAGCCGTCCATCGAGCCCGCTGTCGGCGAACACCTT